>SPBY01000004.1 GCA_004525825.1 Bacteroidia bacterium | reverse complement strand
TATCTCATTGATGATGAATCTGTTATGGATTACTATGATTTGATTTCATCCGAGTACTTGAATATATAAAAGGTATTTCATATATTTACAAAAGGACTTTCATATAATACAAATATCATGACTGATACAATGGTGATGTTAACTTATCTCGTTGGCGCGACACGATTTAGACGCATAAGCGAAAAACTTTACGTAGATGGTAACAAGTTTTACAAAGATGCCGGCATTGATTTTAAGACAAGCTGGTTTTCAGTGTACTATGTTTTAGCACTATCTGAATCCCCAAAAACAGTCATGCAAATTGCTCAACAAATTGATTTTTCTCACATCACGGTTAAAAATGTATTAAGGGAACTCGAAAATGCCGAACTAATCAATATCATTCCCAATCCAACAGATAAAAGATCAAAGCTTATTTCACTCTCCGACAAGGGCAAATATTTCATGCGTCAATTAAAGCCAACCTGGCTTTCCTTTGCAGCAGTACTGAAAAGAATATTTCAGTCTGGTCATCCTGATTTCATGAATATCCTAAATAGAATCGACAAGGAGATTGCCGGGAATCCGATCAATGAATTAGTTTCAGGTGACTTAAAAGAGCCAGTCAGGATCCTGGATTATAAACCAAGTCTGAAGGCTCATTTCTATAGTTTGGCCGGTCCGGGCTTAACAGATGTTGTGAATGGCCAACTGGAAGAAGAAGATCTTGAAACACTTCATAATCCGGATGAGGCCTATATTAAACACGGGGGATTTCTCTTTTACGCCTTGTATAATGAACAGGTTGTGGGATGTGTGGCTTTGAAAAGAATGGATGAGGATACCTTTGAATTTGCCAAGCTATATATTAATCCCACCTATCGAAATCTAGGCATTGCCACTAAACTGATTGAACGCTGCATTTCCAGATGTAAAGAAAATCACGTTTCCGAATTGTGGCTCCAATCTCCCACGAGCATGCAAGAAGCGCACAAACTCTATTACAAACTCGGTTTTATAGACAAGAAAGCACCCTCCCAAATGTTGGTGATGGAGCGAACTCCAAAAATTATGTATATGGGGCTATGAGCCTTGTTTTGGGAAAGAAAAAATGAATTACAAGGATTTGGGCTACCACAGCAAACTTGAAAATTACAGAATCGAACAAAATCTCGGTTCATTAGAAATTGGCCGAGTCATATCGGAACATAAGGAAAGATATGTCGTGAAGACGCCAACCCTTGAATTTGATGCTGAACTCCTGGGAAATCTAAGGTTTACGGCGGAAAGCAGATATGATTTTCCTGCTGTCGGAGATTGGGTAGCCTTTTCCGAATACGACAATGGCAAAGCCCTGATTCACGCCATTTATCCCCGAACATCTATCCTCGAGAGACAGGCAGTTGGTAAATCGGGTCAGGTACAAATAATTGCCACCAACATAGACCATGGATTAATTGTTCAAGCTGTGGACAGAGACTTTAATATCAACAGATTAGAAAGATATATAACCATTTGCTATGCCGCCAGGGTGGAGCCTCTTATTGTGCTAAGCAAAGTGGATTTGATAGAAAAATCTGAGTTGGATTTATTAATAGATCAAATTGGTCAGCGTATTAAAGATGTACCTATTGTTGCAGTAGGCATGAATTCGATAGGCTACGATCAACTGGAAGCTGTTATAGAAGCAGGGCTCACCTATTGCATGCTTGGCTCTTCGGGAGTTGGAAAATCCACCCTCCTGAATAAGCTCTCGGGCAGGCAGCAAATGAAAACAGGCGAAATAAGTTCGAGCCTAAACAAAGGAAAGCATATCACAAGTCACCGGGAGCTATTTGTTTTGGATAGTGGAGCTATCCTGATAGATAACCCCGGAATGCGGGAAGTAGGGATTGCTGACACCTCAAGTGGATTGGAAATGACTTTCGATAATATTATCGAATATGCCCGACAATGCAGGTTCAAAGATTGCACACATATGCATGAGCAAGGTTGTGCTGTACTGGCAGCCCTTGAAAACGGTGAAATCGATGAAGATGCCTTTGCCAATTTTCGAAAAATGGAAAAGGAAAAAATGCATTTTGAATCAGATGCTATGTGTAGAAAAAAAAAGGACAAAGATTTAGGGAAAGTGATTAAGGATTTCAAAAAACAAAGAAAAAATAAAAAGTACTAAGCATACCAATATCCGTTACAGCTTGCAAAAGAATACCTGAATGCATATCTTTGTTCGGTATTTAACGAACAGTATGAACAAAGAAGACGTCCTGACAGAGGATCAAAAGACCATAGCACGCTTTGCAAAAGCCATGGGGCATCCCATACGTATGTACGTACTTGAGATTCTTTCAAAGCAAACCTGCTGTTACAGTGGTGATCTGACCGAAGTACTCCCCATTGCAAAATCAACTCTTTCACAACACCTCAAGGAGCTGAAAGATGCTGGATTGATTCAGGGAGAGATTGAAGCACCAAAAATCAAATATTGTCTGAATCAGGAAAATTGGAAACTGGCACAGGACCTGTTTAAAAAGTTCCTTAACACCTAAAAAATTTGAAACTATAGTTCGTAGTTTTACGAATAACGAATCAAAATAAACCCCGATGGAAATAAAAGTATTAGGAAGCGGCTGTGCCCGGTGCAAAGCACTTGAAAAGCTTACATCTAAAGCTGTTGAAGAATTAAACCTGGATGCCACTGTAGAGAAGGTAGAGGACATTCAAAAGATCATGGAATATGCTGTTATGCGCACTCCTGCCCTGGTGATTGACGAGAAAGTGGTATTGTCCGGACAAGTACCCAAGATCAATGATCTGAAAGAATTACTAACCAACAATCTGTAGCCCCATGAAAATCTTAAAATCCTCAGCAGTGATTATGCTTGTAGCATTGTCACTCTTTGCATGCAACTCTCAACCCAAAGAGAAGCAGGAAGCCAGCCTCGAAATAAGCGAAGATGTACTGGTATTCTATTTTCATAACACGAAACGATGCGAAACCTGTAACGCAGTAGAAGACGAAACCAAGGTGGCACTGGAGATGTTTTACGGAGAGCAGATGAAAGAGGGCCGTATTGATTTTACCTCTCTGAACCTCGAAGAAGATGACGGGAAATCCATGGCAGAGGTTCTTCAAGTATCTGGCCAGACTCTGTTGATAGTGAAGGGAGAATCCCACATCAATCTGACCAATGAAGGCTTTTTGAATGCCCGTACCAATCCCACCAAATTTCACGAAATAATCAAAACCCAAATTGACAAGCTTCTATAGTGTATGGAGGAGCTTCTCAATAATCTGTATGCAAATAGTTCAGCGCCTGTAGTATCTGCGCTGGTATTGGGTTTGTTGACCGCCATCAGCCCCTGCCCCATGGCTACAAACATTACGGCCATTGGATTTATTGGGAAAGACATAGGAAACAGGAAAAGGGTCTTCTACAATGGATTGTTGTATACCCTGGGCAGAACGGTAGCCTATACCCTTCTGGCATTCATACTTTATCTGGGTGCGGATCAGCTTAAAATTTCCGGAGTTTTTCAACTCTACGGAGAGAAGATCATTGGACCGCTTCTGCTGCTAATCGGGATCTTCATGCTTGGCCTCATTCAAATAAATTTTCCTGCCTTCAACAGGATTACAGATCGTTTCAAGAAACGAAACAAGTTTACTTACTGGAATGTGTTTTTGCTGGGGGTGATCTTTGCCCTCGCATTCTGTCCATACAGCGGAGTACTCTATTTTGGAATGCTAATCCCGCTGACGATTTCAACTTCCGGACTCCACCTTCCGGTTGTTTTCGCAGTGGCCACGGGAATACCAGTGATACTTTTTGCCTGGCTGATTGCCTTTTCGCTGACTGGCGTGGGCAATCTGTACAAACGAATTAAATCCTTTGAATACTGGTTCAGAAAGGTGGTGGCGGTTCTCTTTATCGGGATTGGTATCTATTACATTGTTACGGTCTGGTTTAAGCTATGAGTAGAATTAAAAACAAAATAGTACTGGTACTTATCCTGATCCCTGTCTGGATCTTAGTGTACAAATATCTTCAGGAAATTTCTGAATTTATTGTATTTCGGATTTTCCAATTGACCCCTGAAAAGCATCTAACAGAGACCTTGCGCTTTTTTATTTTCGAAGTACCCAAGGTGCTTATGCTTTTGGTCTTAATCATCTTTGTTGTAGGAATCATTCGGACCTATTTTTCGCCGGAGAAAACCAGAAAAGCCCTGGAGGGGAAACCTCTATTCGTTGGTAATGTAGTGGCTTCGTTATTGGGGATTGTAACTCCATTTTGTTCTTGCTCAGCCATCCCCTTGTTCCTGGGATTTGTAGAAGCAGGAATACCCTTAGGGGTAACTTTCTCTTTTCTCATCGCTGCCCCAATGATTAATGAAGTAGCACTTGTGTTACTCATTGGTCTGTTTGGCTGGAAAGTGGCCTTGATTTATGTATTGACGGGTCTGAGCATTGCCATTATGGCGGGATTCATACTTGAAAAACTCAAGCTGACCAGGTATGTGGCAGACTGGGTTTATAAAACTCATGCCAAACAGAGCCTTGAAGAAGAGCAAGCCAAAACCCTTAATCAACGGATCTCCGCAGGTGGTGAAGTGGTGAAAGAGATTGTAGGCAAAATCTGGATTTATATTCTGATTGGTATTGCTGTGGGCGCAGGGGCACATGGTTTTGTTCCTGATGAATATCTGGCCGGGGCATTGGGTAGTCAGAACTGGTACTCTGTACCACTGGCAATTCTCGTTGGAATACCACTTTACTCCAATGCTGCAGGGATCATTCCCATTGTGAGTGTCTTAATCGAGAAGGGTGTGACCCTGGGGACGGCTCTGGCTTTCATGATGTCAGTGATTGGATTATCCTTGCCCGAGATTATCATCCTTAAAAAGGTGCTGAAATGGCAACTCATTGGAGTATTCATCGGGGTGGTTGCGATAGGAATTATTATCGTTGGATTGATTTTTAACTACATCGTATTCATATAATCAAGACTTTGGGAAAAATAAGGTAAAATTCTTCATAGTTAAATCTCTTACCTATATGTTAAAGATATGTTCTATATTCAGTACTGCGATATAATTAATGAGTACCAACTTTTTTAATGCCTATGTTCAACAGTGTGTTTAAGATCATCTATTTCATTGAATTACTGCTTGCAACAAGCATTAGAAAGATCTATACCTCGGGCAAAAACAATTCGGATCTAAGAATTCAAAATAGAAGCAATATTGAGCTGTTTTTTTTGGTGCTGAATGGAATAGGAATGCTTGTTCCCATTGTATATGTATTTAGCAGTGTGTTGGATTTTGCAGACTATGCTCTTCCAGGCTGGCTGGGTTGGACAGGAGTTGCACTTTTCGCATTTGCCATTTGTTTACTCTGGAAATCTCATTACGATTTGGGTCGAAACTGGACGGTTGTAGTAGCCCTTCGTCACAAACATGAATTAATCACAAGCGGAGTATATAAATATATCCGACACCCCATGTACTCTGCACATTTGGTTTGGGCCTTCGCACAAATAATGATTTTGCACAATTGGATCGCTGGCTATTCATTTTTAATTGTTCAAATCCCATTTTATTGGTTTCGGATAAGGAATGAAGAAAAAATGATGATAGAACAATTTGGAACCTCCTATACAACCTATATGGAAAAAACAGATCGACTAATCCCCGGTATTCTATAACCGAGAGGCAAAATCAATGGGTTTTTTTGTTTAGTAAAGTAGGGTATTGGGGAGCCTGGTGCATCATATATGTGATTAACAATACAATTAAGCATCATGGCCTCAGCAATAAAAAAATCAAACCTCTATTTAATGCTGATCCCGGTAGGGATGCTAAGCTTCCTGTTATCCGTTCACTCCTGTGAAAAGGTGGATGACCAATCCCCTGTTATTAAGACTATCGCAATTACCAGCATGGAGGATGGTTCTTATAAAATCTCCGGTACACTGACTCTTTTGGGAACAGAGGAAATCACTGAGCATGGAGTCTGCTGGAACGAATCAGGATTGCCAGACATTCACGGACCCTCCACCAAACTGGGTCCTCTAAGCATTGCCGGTGAATTCAGTAGCATTGTACCCGGGTTGGAAGGCAATAAAACTTATTACTTCAGAGCCTATGTGGTGGCCAATTCCGTTCCGATCTATGGGAATGAAAAAGCATTTATCACCGAATTAGGCTCTGACAACAGGGTAAGTGATGTAGAGGGAAATATATACAGAACCGTAAAGATCGGCGAGCAGACCTGGATGGCTGAAAACCTGAAAGTAACCAAGTATGCCGACGGGACCCCGATCCCACATGTGGCGGCCCAGGAGCACTGGTTCGAGCTACACCGTGAAGACCTGGCATATTGCTGGTACGACAACCTTATTGCTCTCGGATATGAATCCGGGGCCCTGTATAGCTGGCCGGCTGCTTCCCGTGACCTGTATGGCAGTGATTTAAATCCCAGTGAGATCCAGGGAGTTTGCCCCGATGGATGGCACCTTCCCAGCGACAGTGAATGGGATCAGCTGGAAATGTACCTCGGAATGGATCCTGAGGAACTGGATAAGCAGGATTGGAGAGGCACCGATGAAGGAGGCAAATTAAAACCTGCTGGGACCAGGGACTGGTTAAGTCCCAATACGGGTGCCACTGGCGAGACCGGGTTTAATGCCCAGCCAGGAGGGTACCGGCATGGCTCAGGAGCATTCATTGGCATGGGTACTACGGCCAGATACTGGACAGCTACGAAAAACGGGTACAGTTACGGGTGGTACCGGCAAATGGATTATGACAACTCAGCCATTGGTCGGGACTTCCAGGGAGTATACCGTGGACATTCGGTCCGTTGTGTCAAGGATGAATGATTTAAAAAATCCGGTCAATTTTCATAGATTTATTGGATTATACTAATCCACTAAAGGGAAGTACCTATGAAAACCACGAGCATTCTTTTATTACTGGCACTCTTGTCCACTTATGCCACCGGACAATCCTATCAACAAGATAATATTCTTTATGGCGTAGCCTATTATCACGAGTACATGCCTTATGAACGGCTTGACGAGGATGTTCGAATGATGAAAGAGGCAGGTATTTCGGTGGTTCGGGTGGGGGAATCGACCTGGAGTCTTTTTGAACCCCGTGACGGTGAGTTTGAGTTTGCGTGGATGGACAGGGTAATTGATAAAATGCATGAAGCTGGAATAAAAGTGATACTGGGTACTCCTACTTATTCCATTCCAGCGTGGTTGTGGCACAAACACCCTGAAGTCCTTCTGGATTATACCAATGGAAGCAAGGCCTATTATGGAATCAGGCAAAACATGAATATCACCCATCCCACCTTCCTGTTTTATTCTGAGCGTATCATACGCAAAATGATGGAGCACTATGCATCCCACCCTGGCATCATTGGCTACCAGGTAGATAATGAAACAACATCACGGGGAGTAAACAACTATGATTTTCAGGTAGGTTTCGTGAATCATCTAAAGAATAAGTATAAGACCCCTGAGAACCTGAATAAATTGTGGGGCCTTAATTACTGGGGAATGACTATAAACAGTTGGGAGGAAGTTCCGCCTCGCAATGGAGTGACCAATACTGCCTATAAATTGGAATGGTCCCGGTATAATCGCAAAGCCGTATCTGATTTTCTGCAATGGCAATCCGCCATTGTCCAGGAATATAAACGTAGTGATCAGTTCATCACCCATTGTTTTATGCCAGCCACGCACCAGGTAGATCAAATTGAGAGTGCCGCAAAAATGGATGTGATGGGGGTGAATATTTACCATGGACAACAAGATCGATTAACAGGAGATGAGATTGCCTTCTCGGGTGATTACTTCAGGTCCGTAAAAAACAACAATTATCTGGTGCTTGAAACCAATGCCCAAAGCATTGGCTGGACCTCAAAAACTCAGCAACCCGGATATCCGGGACAGATGAAGCAGAATGTTTATGCTCATATTGGGTCGGGAGCTAACATGGTTGAGTACTGGCACTGGCATTCCATACATTATGGGCAGGAGACCTATTGGAAAGGAGTGCTATCGCACGATCTGCAAGCCAACAGGGTGTATAAGGAAGTATCAAAAACAGCCCACGAATTAGAGAGGATAGGCAATAAATTGGTCAACCTCAAGAAGGAGAATGAGGTGGCTATTCTCTTTAGTCATGATTGCAATGAGGCGTTAAATTTTATGCCCTTTAATGGAAGTGGTTCCGATTGGGAGGAATCAAATAACAATGCCTATCGTTCTCAACTTGTATCCCAGTTTCACCGGGTCCTGTACAGAAGCAACATTGGTGTTGATTTTATATTCCCTGAAAGAGCAGATTTTGAGAAGTATAAATTGGTCATCATTCCTGCCCTGTATATTGCTTCAGATGAGCTATTGGAAAAGATTAACGACTACGTAAAAAATGGCGGACATGTAATTCTACAGTTCAAAAGCGGATTTTGCGATGAAAATTCAATGGTACGTCCCACGATGGCACCCGGACCCCTGCGAGAAGCCTGCGGATTTTACTACCAGGAGTTTTCGAACTTCCAGGAACTACAGTTAAAGGGCAATCCTTTTGAGGTAGAAGAGAATGTGGTCAAGGACTGGATGGAGTACCTCATTCCTGAAACCGCTAAAGCCCTGGCTTATTACGATCACCCATATTTCTCTGAATACCCGGCCATAACCATTAACGATTTTGGAAAAGGAACTCTACTCTATGAGGGTACAATATTGTCTGATCAGATTCAGACAAAAATCATTAAAGAGGCTGTTGAAAGAGCGGGCATAAGTAGTCCCGACCTATCCCTTAGCTGGCCTCTGATTGTCAAGTCGGGGAAAAATGATTCGGGCAACAAGGTTCATTTTTATTATAACTATACCTCCGAAGAAAAGGAATTGGTCTATCCGCACCCTTCAGGCAAAGAGCTTATTACAGGATCTTCGGTGACCAAAGGAGAATCCTTGAAATTAGATGGCTGGGGAGTCATGGTCATTGAGGAGAAGTAAAGTACTTCTTCCTGAGCCACAGTGCCACACTTACCAGCAGGATTAGTACAGGGACCTCTACCAGGGGTCCGATCACTGCAGCAAAGGCCTCGCCCGAACTAATTCCAAACACAGTTACAGCCACTGCAATGGCCAGCTCAAAGTTGTTACTGGCAGCGGTGAAGGCGATGGTGGTGGTTCTGGCATAACCAGCACCGATTCGCTTTCCCATGAAGAAGGAGACCAGGAACATGATCACAAAGTAGATGATCAGAGGAATGGCGATCCGTACTACATCCAGGGGGATTTTCACGATAAATTCACCTTTCAGGGAGAACATAACCAGAATGGTGAAAAGAAGAGCCACCAGGGTAAGGGGACTAATCTTCGGTATAAATTTCGTATGATACCACGTCTTATCTTTCACCCGTATAAGTACAAAGCGGGTGAGGAATCCTGCGATAAAGGGAATGCCTAGGTAGATGAATACACTTTTAGCAATCTGTCCCATGGTGATGTCCACATGGTACGATTCCAGTCCCAACCATCTTGGTAGCAGGGTAATAAACACGTAGGCATAGAGTGAAAAGAAGAGTACCTGGAAAATGGAGTTGAATGCCACCAGTCCGGCTGCATACTCGTTGTCACCCTCAGCCAGGTCGTTCCATACAAGTACCATGGCAATGCAGCGTGCCAATCCAATCAGGATCAATCCATCCATATAGTGTGGGTAGTCCCTGAGAAAAACTATGGCCAGCAGAAACATCAGTATCGGACCAATCAGCCAGTTTTGGACCAGAGAGAGTAAGAGAATCCTCCGGTTCCGGAATACATCCTTAAGTTCCTCATACTTCACCTTGGCCAGGGGAGGATACATCATCACAATCAGGCCAATGGCAATGGGAATGTTAGTGGTTCCCTTGCTCATACCGTTCCAGAAAGATGCAATTCCCGGAAAGAAATAACCTGATAAAACCCCTGCCAGCATGGCTGCAAAGATCCACAGGGTCAGGTACCTGTCAAGAAAAGATAGTCTTTTACGTTCGCCAGCCATGGCTTAGGATTTGATGTTTTCCACATAAAAGGTATAAAATCGTTCCCGGATTTCGTCCCTGATCCGCCTGAATTCTGCATATATATCCTCCTCGGTTCCCGTAGCTTCGGCGGGATCATCAAACCCGATGTGCAGTTGTTGCTTAACACTACCAGTAAATACCGGACAGTTTTCCTGGGCATGACCACATACCGTGATAACAAAATCGAAAGCTTCCGCCAGGAATTCATCCACCTTTTGCGGAGAGTGGGCAGATAGATCAAGCCCCACCTCATTCATTACCTCAACAGCCTTTGGATGCAGCCTATCTGAGGGAGCGGTCCCGGCACTAAATACTTCAATTTCCGGATCAAAGGATTTCAGGAAGCCTTCAGCCATCTGGCTGCGACAGCTGTTCCCGGTGCATAAAATCAATACCTTCATCTATTATTCTACTTTATGACCTGGAAGCTTGGCCATAGATTCGCACGTTCGAATATCGAAGTTATTAAATTTACCCGGGATTGAGATGCAATACAAATAAGAAACTGCCTGTATACTTCTTCTCAGGAAGGATAGGTCACTGTATCGATCTCCGGGAATGACTTATGTATGATTTCCTGAGTATTCAGAAAACTCAGGTAGAAATTTATCAGAAAAATCATTTTATGCGGATGACTGGATTTTCTAACCACTTGAAACATATTTCCAAATATTTTCCTGTCCTCTCTGCGTGCTTTTAACATAACATATTTTACCAAGCGAATAACCAGGCCCACACCATACCAATCTACAGTTGTGGCGGGGATATTAAGATCTTGTTTTTTCTGTGAATTCTCATAATTCCTGAAGAAGGTTTCCATCCGGTGAATGAAGTTTTCAGGGGTATACAGATTCTTTAGCAGCCAACAGATACCCTGCCTGAGTTCCTGGTGATTCATGAGTTTTGGCTCGATGGTAAAGGTATTGAGCGAATTCATCTGCTCCGGATTAGCACGGATATTTGATTCCCAGTCAATATATCTCCCTTCTTCAATCATGCGCCTCTTTAGTGGCGATCCGTCTGGTGCCTGTAAAGGCATCACCTGTATATTCGGGATTCCCAGCGTATTAAAAAAGTCCAGTTGCTGTTTGAATATACTTTTATCATCGTGATCAAATCCTACAATGCAACCGGCTTGTACAAGTATGCCATGCTCCTGGAATCTTTTTATATCTTCAAGAATGCTTCTCTGCAGGTTTTGCATTTTATGGGTTTCTTCAAGGCTAAGAAGGTTCGGCGTTTCCACTCCAACAGATACCCTTACCAATCCTGCTGCTGCTGCCAGTTCAAGAAATTCCTCATCATGCGCAGCATCAATGGAGAGTTGAGTCGTAAACGAAACCGGTTTCTTTTTCCCATGATTCCAGTCTCTTAGAACTTTTAATACCTCTTTGGCTTTACTCTTGATACCGGTAAAATTATCATCAGCTATAAAAATAATGTTTGGTCTAAATACCTGGTACAGCTGTTCAACTTCCTGGATCACTTTTTCCACCGGTTTATACCTCATTTTATTTCCTGCATACTCATGCACACTGCAGAATTCACACCTGTAGGGGCAGCCGCGACTCACCTGCACAATCCCATACAGGTATTTCTTTAGAGTAAGCGGTGAAAAGCAGCTTAGATCGGGTACCGGACTTTGAGAAATATCAATGTGTTCCGTTTCCATGTATTCCTTTTTATGGGAACCACTCATGTAGTCATTGAGAAACCGGGGCCAGGTTCTTTCAGCCTCCCCAAGGATCAGTACATCTGAAAATGGCCTCCATCTATCCGGACTAAAGCTTGCTGGTGAACCGCCACAAACAATTAGTGCCCCCCTGGCTGAATATTCCCGTGCAATTTCCTCTGCCCGGTTAAGATACACTGAGAATCCACCAATACCAACAATATCAAAGGACTCATTAAAATCTATATCTTCAACATCTTCATCAACTATCTTTACCTCAAACTCCGGTGGGGTTAGTGCAGCAATGGTAGCCAGGCTTAAAACCAGCGATCCTCCTGACTTTTTAGTAATCACCTTTATGATGCTGGATACATTGATGAAGTTGAATTCATAGTTCCTGGGTAGAACAAGGAGGATCTTCTTTTTCATTTTCACGGCTACTTGATTGTCAATACAAAGTTCAACCACAGTCCACTAAAACAGAAATTGAGCACTGCAAAGCGATTTCAGGCATTTGCAGATATCAATATCAGGATGCTGTTCACCTCTCCAAATTCTATCTTGTGTATTAAATTTTCCCAAAATGTATGACGAAATATGATTTAATGCAATATTTGCCTGAAAGGATACTTCCGTTTTAGGAAAAATTGCATTTTCTTATGGGCAGTTTGCATATGGAATACAATAGTAATAATGAAATTGACAGCTAACGGAGGCAACCGCAATCCCCCCGAATCCCCGAAATACGAGTAGGCTAAGGTTAACTTGGTGTTAAATCCCTCCTAATGAGCCCCTAAGCCTGTGATTTTTTCATAGTTTTGGATTTATGCGAAGAGCTAGCAGTGTAGATGAGTATATTTCTCTGGGAGGGGCCTGGCAAGAATCTCTCCAACTTCTCCGGGAAGTCATGCAAGCCACCAGACTCAAGGAAACAGTCAAATGGGGAATGCCGGTGTATACCCTGAACAAAAAAAACGTAGCCGGATTTAGTGCCTTTAAATCATGGACAGGCATCTGGTTCTTCCAGGGGGTGTATCTGAAAGATCCTGATAGGATACTGATCAATGCCCAGGAAGGAACTACCAAGGGACTAAGACAATGGCGATTTACATCGGCAGAGGAGATCCGAAAGTACCACAATACCATCCTGGCCTACCTGGAAGAGGCCATCCGGAACCAGGAAGCGGGCAAAGAAATCAATCCCGACCGGAACAAAGCCCTGGTAATTCCCGAAGAACTTGAACTGGCCTTCAGAAGTGATCCCTCCCTCAAAGAGAGTTATGAGGCACTCTCTATTTCGAAGAAAAGGGAGTATGCTGAATATGTGGGCAGTGCCAAAGGGGAAGAAACCCGGCAGCAGCGACTTGAGAAAGTCATCCCCATGATCCTGGAAGGGATTGGGCTCAATGACAAATACAAAAGATAAAACCTACTCCACCACCGATACCCGGCTGCCGCGACCCCGGGTATCGAAAGACCTTAACATCACCTTGCCACTTAGCTCCACCGGTTCTGAATAAAGCGGTGAGTCCGCCTTGGGTTCCGATCCGTCTGTGGTATACCTGATGGTAAGTCCCGGAAAATCGATATTCGCATGGAGTATGCCATCACGCATTACAGCACCTGGAGGCGGAATCCTGTAGTTGAATCCACCAAAGAGATAGTCGAGCCGGGGCATTTCGCGCTGACCTACGATGTTGGCAAAGCGGTTCCAGTCCCTGTCCATGGCTGTCACACGCTTTTCCTGATCCGCGATCAATCCCCATGATGCCTGTCCCACCCAGGCCCTTTCGGCAAAACCGATCAGCTTGGGCAGGTAGTAGTACTCTGCCATGGTTCCTCCCTTTACGGTTTCGCTCCAGAGTTCTGCCTGCAGACCTATGATCCGCTTGTAGGAATCCATTTTTAGTTTTTCCATTCCCGCAAAGTCGGTTTCAGGATCGTAGGGATTGCCCCACTTATCGGCCATATTGCATTTGAATACATCGAAGGGAATAAAATCAAAGGAGCTGCGGGTGTTCACAAATCCACCCCAGTAGAGGCCTCTCTCCGCAGGGTGATGGGTGTAAGCCAGGTCAAAATAAAAGTTGTTTACGTTGCAAAGGATCACGGGAAACCCGGCATTGGCCAGGCGGTTCCCCAGGTCGAGATTCTCATAAATGCTGTTCCAGACCAGGGGAAGCATATCCGCTCCTACAAATTCAGGATTGGGGATCCATGTTCCTTCCTCGTTCTTCTTCATGACAATCTCCTCCCAGCCTGCCATGACCAGGTTTTTCTTTTTGAGAATTTCGAAAATCCTGCTGCCAAAATAAGCCTGCAGGTTTTCAAAATTTCCGAATTCGGTGTGCTCTTCCAGGAAGGCCTGGCAAAGAGGCGAGCCTTTCCAAACTCCGGCAGGGACCTCATCCCCCCCGGTGTTCAAAATTTCGAGGTTGAGTCCGGCCACTTTATACATTTCAGCCACCTCATCCACCACCGTCTCAAAAAGGCGGTAGGGTCCTTCTGTACAAACACAGATTACATTGTCGTTGAAGTTCTGTGCCGAGTTATAGACCGAAGCATCCTCCGGATCTATGAGCCTGTACCATTCGGCTTCTTCCTGTTTGCCCTCCTTCATCAGCCTGTCATACCTGGTTTCCATGGCATAGATGGCAGCACGTGCGTGGCCCGGGAAATTGAATTCAGGAATCACCTCGATGTGATGGGCCTTGGCAAATAGCAGCAGGTCAATAAAAGTTTCCCGGGAAAGATAGCCGCTGCCATGATTGCCTTCAGGAGCAGGGTCAGGGCCCGATCCGTAGGCCGGGATCAGGTGATCCCTCTCAGTCAGGGTATGTCCCCTGTGGGCTCCCACTTCTGTAAGTTCAGGAAGCGACGGAATCTCCAGCCTCCATCCTTCATCATCTGTCAGGTGGAGATGCAGCTTATTCAATTTATAATAAGCCATGACCCGGATCAGCTTCTTGATATCGGCCGGTTCAATGAAATTCCTGGCAATATCAAGATGCATGCCTCTATAGCTGAATGCCGGCCTGTCTTCAATAAATCCCATTTCCAGCTCCAGGGTAGAGGATGGATTGGCCCATGCCCCGGGAGGAAGCATGGAAAGAAGGCTCTGGATGCCATAAAACACCCCGGCCTCGTCACTTCCGGTGATGACTATCCCCTCTTCGGGGGTGGACACCAGCTGGTAAGCCTCATCACCATGGATTATTTTATCGGTACGCAAAGTGATGGTCCCGGGAATTCCTTGCGTTCCCTCGACCACTTTCATTGTCGAACCTGTTACCTTTTTCAGCATCTCAGAAAGATATGTAGCTTCATTTTCAAGTCCCTTCTGGTATGCTATGGCTAAGTCCTCGTATAGTGCCATGGCAGAACCTGTGTAGATTTCTTTCATAGGAGTGGGAATGACCTTTCCGGTCTTGCCCGGCTCCAAAAGTGAGGTGGAGCTGTTCTGCTCATATACCCAGGCTGCATCGGGGAGTACAATACCCATTTCCGGAGGATAAAACTTATCCAGGGAAGGGAAGGGCAGAATGGTGTAGTCACCGATGGAAAGGGCAGTACTATTCACACCATCAGGACCTCCATACACCATATAGGGATGAAGCGGTGCTTCAGACTCCAGAAGCATAGAACCGGGTTTGCGGTAGGCTATTTCCACCGAAGAACCAGGCTCCAGCCTGAATCCCTCCTGCGGAATGATGCTCAGCAAATCGCCGTTGATATGCTCAATACTTACATTCCCTCTTACCGATTCATCTATGACTCCCAGTCCCTGCTGGTTATAATACAGGGCCCATCCCTGGTCTATGAGCGCCTCCTCGCCCTGGTTCTTCAGGACAAATGCTGCACTGTAATAACCCTCTTCAGCGTTGTTCCCCTGGAAACTCCAGGTCAGGGTCACCCTGCTATCGTTAATGGTGCCGCTTTGTTCCATCTGCTTGCATGAGAAAGTTAGGACAAGGATAATCAATAACAGAAATGATCTTTTCATGGCAAAGTAATTTTTTGGTTCTGCTTTTCTTTGTAGTTTAGTACGCCAACAAATCTACAAAAACCTCCAAGATAACTTACCATGACCGAAACTTCTGCTTCTGTAAAATCGAATCGACTGATCTCCCTGGATGCCCTCCGGGGATTTACCATTGCTGCCATGGTCATCGTCAACGATCCCGGTAGTTGGGAACATGTCTACCGGCCCCTTCTGCATGCCAAATGGAACGGGTGTACCATCACCGACCTGGTTTTTCCCTTCTTTCTGTTTATCGTGGGTGTCTCCATAGCCCTTGCCTACTCCAAACGAATGGAAGCAGGAGCTCCGAAGAAAAAGCTCTATAGAAAAATCCTGATCCGCTCGCTGAATATCTACCTGCTTGGATTATTCCTTTGGCTGTTCCCCGAATTTGATTTCGAAAACGTCCGTTGGGTAGGAGTGCTTCCACGCATTGCCATTGTCTTCCTTGCCTGTGCCCTGATATTCCTCAACACCAACTGGAAACAACAGATTAAAATTGGTGTCGCCATCCTGCTGGTGTACTGGATCTGGGTAGCCTATATCCCGGTCCCGGGAATTGGCAGACCCGATCTGTCGGTCCCTGAAAAGAGCTGGGCCAATTACTTCGATACCCTGTTCCTGCCTGGTTATATGTGGCAGAAAACATGGGATCCTGAAGGCATCCTCAGTACCTTCCCGGCCATTGTTTCGGGGATGATCGGCATGTTGATCGGGAAACTGTACCTGAGTGTTAAGGATGAAAACAAAAGATTGGTCTGGCTATATTTCGCCGGATTCTCCATGTTTCTGGTGGGTGGACTCTGGAATTGGTTTTTCCCCATCAACAAGAACATCTGGACCAGCTCCTATGTACTCTACACCTCCGGACTGGGCACCCTGGGTCTGGCCACCTGCATCCTGGTGATAGACATGTGGGGATATAAAAAGTGGACCTTCCTGGGAAGAGTCTACGGGGCCAACGCCATTACCACCTACGTGCTGGCGGGAGTGCTGACATTGGTTTTCTATAACCTGAAAATTGGCGGTGCCTCACTCAACGACTCCTTTATGAGCGGCCTCACCCAAATTGGGTTTGATCCAAAGTTTGCCTCCATGCTTTATGCGGTGATCTACATGCTGATCATTTTCATACCGGCACTGTTCCTTTACAGGAAAAAGATCTTTATCAAGATTTAATCTGGAAGCATTTTTTCAATCATACGAATTAAGCACCCTGCAATGGGTACTCCTGGCCCTCAGTGGTCTGCTTATCGGTATGGCCAAAACGGGACTATCGGGGGTGGGGATGATGGTGGTCCCAATTCTTGCCAACGCCTTTGGAGGCCGTCCTTCGGTGGGACTGCTTTTACCCATCCTTATTTTTGCAGATATTCTTGCCGTCACCTGGTACAACCGTCACGCACAGTGGAAACACATTCTTAGGTTGTTACCCTGGGCCTTAGCTGGGATCCTCGTGGCCACCATGGTGGGTAAATCCATTTCGGATCTGACATTCAACCGGCTGCTGGCGGCCCTGGTGATCGGCGGTATCGGGATCCTGGTATGGCAGGATTTGAGGTCCGGCAAACTTCGAATCCCAACATCCAGATGGTTTGCAGCCGGACTTGGACTCCTGGGTGGATTTTCGACCATGATCGGTAATGCGGCGGGACCGGTAATGGCGCTTTACCTGCTTTCCATGCGCCTGCCCAAGAATGTCTATATTGGAACCGGGGCCTGGTTTTTCTTCATTGTGAACCTGTCCAAAGCGCCCCTGCATGTCTGGTCGTGGAGGACCATCACCCTGGACTCATTCTTACTTGATGTGTTGCTTATCCCGGCCATTGCAGCAGGTGCTTTCCTGGGGATCTGGCTGGTACGCCTGCTGCCTGAAAGAATCTTCAGGATCATTGTAATCGCTACCACCTTGCTATCAGCTCTTCTCCTTTTCTAAACCAGTGTCAAGGGAATCATTTCCTGCATTGAAATCGCCTCCGGTTGGTACTCCCAGCAGGTCGATGACCGCTAAAACCATGGTTTTTTGAGAAAAGGGTTTCTCCAGGACCAGGGAAGCTCCGAATATTTTGGCGGTCTCCAGGTAGTTGTCGGCCGAAATTTTACCCCCTCCCGACATGGCAATGATCTTCAGGTCGGGTCGCAGCCTCTTCATTTCCCGGATGGTTTCCAGGCCCTCCTTCTCAGGCATAATGATATCCGTGATCACCAGGTCTGCATGAATCCTTTTAAAAAGTTCCATTCCCTCACTTCCATTGGATGCAAGGTCTACTTCGTAACCCGCCCGTTCGAGCATCTTTTTGATCATCAACAATATGTGATGATCATCGTCAATTATCAGTATTCTTTGCATAAGTAATTCTATTAAACGTTCTGACTAAGTACTTTTCCAATTAGCTCGCTAAACTCGCTCAGGAGAAGAGGTTTTGAAATAATATCTGCAATTCCGTATTGTTCCATGGCATTGGCAGGGATGGATTCCTGGTAGCCGGTGATGATAATGGCCTTCAGGTCGGGTCTGACCTCCTTCGCCCTGGCTATCAATTCGGTCCCCATCAATTTAGGCATCGCCTGGTCTGTCACCAGGAGATCATATTTATGGGGGTCTTCGCAGAACACCATCAGAGCCTCCTGGCTGTCTGTCTGAATATCTACCGTATATCCCAGGCTCTCCAGCATTCTTTTGCCCATAAACGTAATTTCTTTCTCGTCATCCACAAACATGATACTACCCTTGCCCTTTTTCAATTGCTGGGTGTGCTCCTTCTTCTCTTCAAGGTATTCAGAATGCTGGGGGAGATAAATAGAAAAACTGGAACCTTCCCCGGGCTCGCTTTCGACCACAATGGTACCATGGTTGTTGCTTACAATACCATGCACCACCGATAGGCCCAGACCCGAGCCCGATCCCACCTCTTTCATGGTGAAAAAGGGTTCAAAAATCCGCTCCACGGTCCGCTTATCCATGCCATGGCCGTTATCCGTAATAGTAAGTCTCACATAGGTTCCCTTCTGAATCTTGGAAGAGCCATTGATCGAACGCGCACCCACCTTTTGTTTATCAAGTATAACCGTCAGCACACCCCCTTTGCCCATCATGGCATGGTAGGCGTTGGTACACAAATTCATTATGATCTGGTGCATCTGGGTAGAGTCGGCCAGCACGGTTCCACTATGTTTATCCAGCTCCTGCCTGATCTCAATGTTTGACGGGAAGGAGGCCCTGATCAGTTTCAATACTTCGGTAACCACCTCATCCAGCTTCAGGGGTTTCTTATCAAAATCAACCTGACGACTGAAAGTAAGGATCTGCTGCACCAGGTCTTTCCCCCTGACCGCGGCACTGTTGATTTGTTCAATATCGTACCTGAGAACGCTTTCCTCCGACAGCTCTTCCAGGGCCATTTCAGTGTACCCCAGAATGGGGGTCAGGATGTTATTAAAGTCATGAGCTATACCTCCTGCCAGGGTACCGATGGTTTCCATCTTCTGAAGCTGTATCAGTTGACCCTCCAATTTGGTCTTCTCTTTTTCATGACGCTTGCGGATCTCGATTTCCTTTTTCAGGTCCTTATTGGCCTGGGCTATCTGCCGGGTTCGCTCCTGAACACGCTTTTCCAAAGCATTGTTGGCAGACTGCACATTCTCCTGCTCCTTCTGCAACAAAATCCTCATATAGAAATCCCTTCGGACCGACTGCTCCAGAAAGTAAGAGATGAACATACCGATCACGTTAGCGCTGATGAAGAAAAAGTTGTTGTTGATCAGGATTTCAATGGGCGTATCGGCTATCCAGATGGCTGCTACCTCATAAGTGGCCACAATGGACCACCCCACAATGGTCGCATAAATAAACCTGGCTCTGATAAAAGTATATCCGATGATGAAGATCAGGAACAGTCCAGCATAGTAAGTATAATTGCCTGCCTTGTTGGCAGCGAAAATGGTCATCACAATGATGGCAAGACCTGTCACATACATGAGACCCGCAAGGACTGGTTGCATAAACTTTTTGAAACCGGCAGAAAATGAAAATACAATGACAGCCGTGAGCAGGGGAGTGATAATTCCGAAGCGAATGAACCAGAACATGCCCTTCAGTTCAGGGAGCAAGACCGCATCCAGAAAGGCAAATATGGCAAAAAAGAAGGTGGAGAGAACCAGCGAAAAGCGCATGGGATTCAAAGAACGGTTGAAATAGTCATCCCTGAAGGCCTTTTCGTATTGCTGAATATCTCCCGTAAAGGCCAGGGTAATGCGATTCAGTTTCCAACCATCCCGATCTGAGGTCGGCATTCCAAACAGGTTACCATTGAATATGTTTTTAAAACTTAACATGCTAGGCTGCTTTGATTCGAAGGAAAAGGTTCACCCCCAACTCTTCCATGTCCACCTCCACCAGTTCTTCGGTGGCTTCAGCTTCCAGAGCCATTCGAACCAGGTCGTATTTTGACCTGTGTACCAGGTACCAGTCAGACAATACCTCCATAAGTCGCCTGGTAGGATTGCTGTGAGAGAAATTTCCGATGATAAACTCTCCCCCGGAAACAAGGTACTTGTAATACTTACTAATCATGTAAACAAAATGCTTGTCCTTGAAATAATCAAATAATCCCGCGCTCCAGATCAGATCGTACCACTGGTAAGGTTTAAATCTCAGCACATTGATTTTAAAATACTCGATGGAACCACTGAAGTCCTTGTTTTGCTTCCTGGCAAAGTCGATGGCATTCTGGTCAAAATCCACCAGGTCAAACCTGATTTTGCTTCCAGGATTCATTTTGAGGTATTCATTCACATCTGTGGCGGGTCCGGATCCCAGGATCAGAACTCGTTTCATATCTCCCTCCTGTTCTTCCACCTCTGCACAACGCCTCAGGAAATAGTCCTTCCGGTTACGTACCGCATGGGCACCAGCCTGGTCCTGAAAGAAGCTGTCCCAGTTGGAATATCTTACATTAGGATTTACATGCAGCTTATAGATGTTGTGGATGATGGTAAAATCACCCGGATATCCGTAGGGTTTGACAAAACCGTGACCGATCAGGGTGTTTTCATTCAAAGAATCCTTAATGGCTTCCCTGAAATACTCCAGTTCCCTGTCGTCCAGGTTGTTTACAATAACTGTGAATTCCTGGTATTCAGATGGATCAGGGCCTCCTTTCATTACAAGTTTGCGAATGAATTCCCTGTCTTCAATAGAGAGTGGATTAAGCGCTAAAGTGGGGTGAACAGATTTCATACAATTAATGGATGCATTAATAGTTAACAGATGGATTATTAAGTATTTGCTTTACTGGAAATTCTCCCCCATGCACATTGAATGGGTCTACAGGTTAAATTCCTGGATATTTATACGTACAATATCAATATCTGTTTCATTGTTGGCTTCGGGGGGGGGGAACATTAGAATCTGTTTAAATAAGTGTACTGCGTACAACTCTCTTGAATCTGAGGTCAAAATGTGCTTTCTTTAACCCTTCTGTTATGAGACGAAAAAATAAAAAAACAGGCAGAATCCTCTTTTTGTCTGGGGTAATTGTGACCGCTCTGCTTATATTCCTGGGAAACAAGGCGGTAGTGTCCACCTCAACCGACGATTATTGTGCTTCATGCCATATCCATCCGCATTCTACCGACAGCTGGAAACTTTCCACCCACCACGATAACAAGCGGGGTATACAGGTCCATTGCGTGGACTGCCACCTTCCGCCCCATGGCGAAGGTTACCTGGTCGAAAAAGCGAAAACCGGTGCCCGTGATGTGTGGGCCAAATGGTTCAAAGATCCTGAAAGTTTTAACTGGGAAGCCAAAGGACAGATCGAGCATGCCAAAAGACACGCCTTTGAGGCTTCATGCATTCATTGCCACCAGAACAACTATCCGCTGGGACTGACCAAGGAGGGACGCGAGGCTCACCTCTATTACGAACGACAGGCCGGGGAACTGCACTGCATCAACTGCCATATCACCGTGGGACATTATGATCCCGACAGACTCCACGCCAAAAATACCAAT
>SPBY01000616.1 GCA_004525825.1 Bacteroidia bacterium | reverse complement strand
TTTCCCATTACCCATGAGATCATCATCGAAGAGTAAAAACAGGGGTCCTTACCATGCCGCAGAAAACTGCTCAAGGAAGCGGATATCGTTCTCGAAGTAAAGCCTGAGATCCTTTACCTGGTATTTAAGCATGGCCACACGTTCAATGCCCATTCCAAAGGCAAATCCTGTATATTTGTCGGAATCTATATGGTTGAATTCAAGCACATTGGGATCTACCATGCCACATCCAAGAATCTCAAGCCAGCCAGTGTATTTACATACATTGCACCCTTTTCCGCCACAGATCTGACAGCTGATATCCATTTCCGCCGAGGGTTCGGTAAATGGAAAATAAGAGGGCCGAAGTCTTATTTCCACTTCATTGCCGAACATCTCCTGCGCAAAGAAGAGCAAGGTTTGTTTTAGGTCTGCAAAGGATACATTCTCATCAATATAAAGTCCCTCCACCTGGTGAAAAATGCAGTGTGCCCTGGCCGATATGGCTTCGTTGCGGAATACCCGGCCTGGTGAAATGGTTCTGATGGGCGGCGGCTCTTTTTCCATGACCCTGACCTGCACAGAAGAAGTGTGGGTTCTAAGTAAAATATCAGGATTCTTCTCAATAAAAAAAGTATCCTGCATATCGCGTGCAGGGTGTTCCGGAGGGAAGTTGAGAGATGAAAAAACATGCCAGTCATCTTCGATTTCCGGACCTTCTGATATGGTATAACCCAGCCTGCTGAAAATGGAGATGATCTCGTTGCGAACAATGGAAATGGGATGCCTGGCTCCGGATTGGACAGGTGGACCAGGAAGGGTGAGATCGGTGGCGGCAGGATCGTCGCTTTCTTCTTTGACCGCCTCCAGCAGAAACTCAATTTTTTCTGAGATAAACTGCTTGAGGTCATTGATCTTCTGGCCGGTCTCTTTTTTATGCTCCAGAGGAAGCTCTTTAAAATTGCGGAACAAATCTGCGAGAATCCCCTTTTTGCCCAGGTATTGGATCCTGAATTGCTCAATTTCGTCCCATGTTTCGGCTTTGAATTGCCTGGCCTCTTCAAGGATCCTGTCAATATTTTGGAGCATATGTGTTTTAATTAGAGATATAAAAGTAAAAAAAAGAGCTCTACCTGACGATGGATATAGAGAAGATTACATCTTCATTCGGACGGTCGTAGGCATCGCATGGCTGAGCTGCGATCAAATCCAGCACCTCCAGCCCTTCCACCACTTCACCAAAAACGGTATATGCACCATCGAGGTGAGGAGTTCCTCCCAGAGTGGTATAGATTTCGGCTGTTTCTTTGGTCAAGGCGGCCACCCCCCTTTGGGCCAGGATATTAATCTCTTCGGGGGTGAAGACCCGTCCCTGAACCAGATAGAACTGGGAACCGTTAGAGGCCTGTTGGGGATTTACCTGGTCGCCTTTCCTTGCAGCTGCCAGAGCTCCTTTTTTATGTATCAACCCGTCCTTGAATTCAGCAGGCACAGTATAACCGGGCCCACCCGATCCAAGCCTCTGTCCTTTGTCTGCTCCCACTGAATGGGGATCTCCACCCTGGATCATAAAATCCTTGATCACCCGATGAAAGAGCTGATTCTTGTAAAATCCCTCTTCTATAAGCTTGATCATATTATCTCGGTGAAGCGGAGTTTCATCATAGAGCCTGACAAGCATGTCTCCCTGGGAAGTTTCAAACTTGATCAGGCGCCCTGAATTGTTTTCCTGGGCCATGGCATGAAAAGAAAACAAAAAGAGCATGATAATCAAGGAAACAATTGGAAAGGAAAGATACTTCTTCATCATAAATCACGTATTATTAATAGAGAATAGCCCTGCAAAGATAGAACGAATGTTTAGAAAATGTTTCTTCCTGGCTTTAATTGGCCTGCTGCCACTTATAGCAAGTAGCCAGTCTGTAGGCCTGGTATTAAGTGGTGGTGGTTCGAAGGGGCTGGCACATATTGGCGTGATTAAAGCCTTAGAGGAGAACAGGATTCCTATCGATTATATAGGGGGTACCTCCATGGGGGCTATTGTGGGAGGGTGTTATGCCATAGGCATGAGTACCGACGAAATCATCACCATTTTCAAGTCGGACGATTTCACTTACTGGATGAACGGGATCATCGAGGAGAAGTATAAATATTACTTCAAGGAGGAATATCCTATTCCTGATCTGTTTAACGTGGGGATCGATTTGAAGGATACGATACCCAAAACAAGGATTCCTTTAAGCGTGATCCCCAACCAACTGATGGACTTCGCGTTCATGGAAATTTTCTCCCGAGCCAGTGCCGCCGCAGGCTATGATTTTGACAGTCTGTTTGTCCCCTTTCTCTGCAATGCTGTGGATGTAAGCAACAACAAGGAAGTGATCTTCAGGAAAGGAGACCTCTCTCAAGCCGTCAGGGCCTCCATGACCATTCCTCTCTACTTCCGCCCCATTGTCTTGGATGGAAACATCATGTATGACGGCGGGATCTACGATAACTTTCCCATAGAGCATGTGATTTCACAATTTAATCCGGATGTGCTGATTGGAAGTAAGGCGGCCA
>SPBY01000056.1 GCA_004525825.1 Bacteroidia bacterium | reverse complement strand
GCATGAAGAAAGAAAAGCCTCGGCCTCTTCCCGCTTTTCAAAACGTTTGGAGAGATCGGCCTTCAATTGGGCTGGTTCCCCATTCGTTCCCGGAACCAAAAATTTCCCGGTCACCCGAAAGTACGGTTTGGGGGTAAAGTCCTGTATTTCACGTTCCCTTTCCACGATCAGCTTCACTGCCACTGACTGTACCCTGCCTGCCGAAAGGGAGGGTTTCACTTTCTTCCACAGAAGGGGTGAGAGTTCAAAACCCACCAAACGGTCCAGCACTCTTCGTGCTTGCTGGGCATTGACCAGGCTGGTATCGATGTGACGGGAATTGTCCAGGGCATTCAGGATGGCATCTTTGGTGATTTCATGAAAGACAATCCTGCGGGTTTTGTCCTTTTCCAGGCCCAATTCCTCGAAGAGGTGCCAGGCGATGGCCTCTCCCTCCCGGTCCTCATCAGTGGCTAGCCAAACCATTTGAGAATCCTTGGCCAGGCTCTTCAACTCCTTGACAATCTTTTTCTTATCTGCAGGAACAATGTACTGAGGTGCAAAACCCCCATTCACATCAATACCAAGATTTTTCTTGGCCAGGTCCCGTATATGTCCAAAACTTGATTTGACCGTATAGGCCCCTCCGAGGAAACGTTCTATCGTTTTCGCTTTCGCCGGTGACTCAACAATTACCAGATTCTCTATCATAATATTATCTATTCCCCCGTTTATAAATTGACCACAAAATAAATCAAATGAGCGTCCATGATCAAACCTTTACTTCAAATAATTACTACTTTTGAACCAAAATCCGGCTATCCATGGACAAGAAACCCGGCAAAACTACGAAATATTTAATCATCCTCTGGTCACTATACACCTTTGCGTTTGTATTGTTCATTGTGATGATGATTTTAATTAGTCACGGCAAAATGGGATTTATACCGGATTTTGCCCGTTTAGAGAACCCGCAATCCAACCTGGCTTCTGAGCTGATAACTGAAGACGGAGAACTGCTGGGCAAGTATTTTATTGAGAACCGCTCTTTTGTGGATTTTGAGGAACTGGCTCCCCACCTGGTGGATGCCCTGGTGGCCACCGAAGATGTAAGGTATTACCGTCATTCCGGCATCGACATCCGCAGCCTCTCCCGGGTACTTGTCTATTCGGTATTGTTGGGGAGGGATGAAGGTGGAGGCAGTACCCTGTCTCAGCAGCTGGCAAAGAACTTGTTCCCCAGAGATACCACGGTTTTTAAAACAAAATTTGGCAGAACCGGTCGCCTGGCGATCAACAAATTTAAGGAGTGGAATACTGGAGTGCGGCTGGAGCGATCCTATACGAAGAATGAGATCCTCAGCATGTACCTTAACACGGTGCCCTTCGGAGGAGAGTCAATAGTGGGGATCAAATCGGCCTCCCGCACTTTCTTCAATACCACACCTGATTCTCTGACCCTCGATCAGGCAGCTGTGCTGGTGGGCATGCTGAAGGCACCGACAGCTTACAATCCCAGGATCAATCCCGATCGTTCCATGGTAAGAAGGAACACCGTGATCAATCAGATGGTCAAGTATGGATACCTGGAGGAGGAAGTAGCCGATTCTGTAAAACAGGTTCCAATCCTGGTGGATTACAACCTGGCCAGTCACCTGACCGGTCAGGCCATGCATTTCAGAATTTTCCTTTCCGAGTTCATGAACAATAACGAGCCGGTACGTCCGAGCGGAACAGGTGTTCTGGCATGGGAACGATACAGAAGAGATTCCATGCGCTGGGCCAACGACGCGCTCTATGGCTGGATCAATAAGAACTTCAAACCCGACGGTACCCAGTATGATCTTTACAGGGATGGACTGAAGATATATACCACTGTCAATTATAAGATGCAGCAATATGCTGAGGAGGCTGTGGAGGCTCAGATGAAGGATTACCTTCAGCCCATATTCTTCCAGGAAAAGAAAGGCAGGGCCAATTCGCCCTTTGAAGATATTTCCAGGGAGGAGATCAGGCAGATCCTTTACCGTTCAGTGAGGTGGACGGACCGATACAAATCCATGGCTGCCAGGGGTGTTCCCTGGGATTCCATCCTGATGGCTTTTGATGAGAAGGTCCCCATGCAGGTGTTCTCCTGGAATGGTCCCATAGATACAGTGATGACCCCTATGGATTCCATCCGGTACATGAAGCACATTCTGAGGGCAGGATTCATGGCCATGGATCCTGCCAACGGACATGTGAAAGCCTTTGTGGGGGGACACAACTACCGTTATTTTCAGTACGAACATGTATACCAGGGACGACGACAGGTGGGCTCCACCGTGAAACCCTTTTTATATCTCCTGGCCATGCAGGAAAATTACTCCCCCTGTCAAATGATCCCGCTGGTACCCATTACCTTCCCGAATATAATTGATAATAAAGATACCACCTATACACCAACTGCCCCGGGCCGGAATGTGTTTGCCGGTAAAATGGTTTCTCTGAAGTGGGGACTGGCCAATTCCCACAACTGGGTCTCGGCCTGGCTATTTAAGAATTTTAATCCACAGAACGTTATCACTTTGATGCGTAAAATGGGGGTGACCTCCAACATCGACCCTGTTCCCAGCATGATTTACGGAACCTCTGATATCTCACTGGAGGAGATGGTAGGGGCCTTTAACACCTTCAGCAACCGCGGGATCTATGTGAGTCCGGTATATGTGTCCAGGATAGAAGATCGTTATGGCAATCTGATTTCTACTTTTCACGCGAGAGAATCTGAAGCGATCAGCCGGGAAACTGCATATTTAATGCTCTCACTGCTTAGAAATGTGGTGGATATGGTGGGTAGTTACCGGGGAGAGTTTTATTATGGAACTGCCAACAGGCTTCGTGGGAGATATCAATTTAAAGGCGAACTGGCTGGCAAAACAGGTACCACTCAGAATCAGAGCGATGGTTGGTTTATCGGATTGGCTCCCAGACTTACCGCTGCAGCCTGGGTGGGAGGAGAGGATCGTTCGATCCACTTTGATAACCTGGTCCTGGGTTCGGGTACCAATATGGCCCTTCCCATATATGGCGAGTTTCTGAAGCGCGTTTATGCCGACTCCACCCTGGGCATCACCATGGAGGATGAGTTTGAACGGCCACTGGACTTCTTTGTAAATATGGATTGTCCCGACATCATGGAGACCAGCAGCACCAGTGAATATGACGAATTCTAGAGCTCTCCGCTAATACTTCGTGAGCTCTTTTGGTGCCGGGCCACTACCTTGTTTCCCTGGATCTCCAGTTCCCAATTCGGGTGTAAGATTCCCCTGGCTTTACGGTAATAGAGCAGCGTTCGGATGCTGACTTTCCGCCCTTCATTGCCTGGTTTGAATTCACCACTGAATTCATAAGATATGGAGGAGGAATGCTGCTGGTGAAATATCCGGATGATCTCAATCACAGTGGCAATGACCCGGTAAATCTCTCCCCTGTTGGTTTCGCTGTATTCATCCTCAAACTCCTCACTAAGCACACTGAAATTGATGATATGCTCCAGGTAAGAGCTCTTTTTACGGGCAAAGATGACCTGGTATTTCAATCCGCTATCCGTTTCAAAGTAGTATACTGCTCCCGATTTTATGACCGGTAACTGCACCGTGTAGGGCTTAACTTCAGGGCGGTAGTTGTCCCTGAACAGGGGAAGCTCGGTGGGGGTCAGGTAATCTATCATCCAAATAGATGCCTGGGGATGTCCTGTACCCGCTTTACTTCGACAATCTCCAGGTCAAACCTGCCGGGATCCACACTTTTCCTGTTGAAGCCGGGCATTATAATTCGCTTCAATCCTAGTTTATCAGCCTCTCCCAGCCGTTGTTCGATCCTGGTTACCGGACGGATCTCTCCTGAGAGTCCAACTTCACCGGCAAAGCAAGTTTTCGGATCCACGGGAATATCCACTGTGGAGGAGAGGATGGCGGCCACCACCGCCAGGTCTATGGCCGGATCATCCACCCTTAGACCCCCTGCAATGTTGAGGTAGACATCCTTGCTGGCCAGCTTGAAATTTGCCCGCTTCTCAAGAACTGCCAGCAGCATGCTTAATCGGCGTGTATCAAATCCAGTAGAAGTTCGCTGGGGAGTGCCATATACGGCCGAACTGACCAGGGCTTGCACTTCTATCAGGAGGGGACGGTTGCCCTCCACATTCGCGGCAATGGCGGAACCGCTCAAATCGGCCGGCTGCTGATTGATCAAGAGCTCGGAAGGATTAAGAATCTCGCGCAATCCCTCACCGGTCATTTCATATACCCCGATTTCTGAGGTGGAACCAAAGCGGTTCTTGATGGAACGAAGGATCCGGTAAAGGTGGTGTGTATCCCCTTCAAACTGGAGTACCGTATCCACGATGTGTTCAAGTGCCTTGGGTCCGGCTATGCTGCCATCTTTGGTGATGTGACCGATCAACACCACCGGCATGTTCATGGTTTTGGCCACACGAAGAAGCTGTGCTGCACAATCTCTGACCTGGGAGATGGTTCCGGGTGCTGATTCGATGCCCTCGGAGTAAAGGGTCTGGATAGAATCGATAATTAAGAGCTGGGGCTTCGATTGTTCTACCTGTGCCACAATGGCCTGCAGGCTCGTTTCTGCAAGTACCTGGCAATTCCCGTTTCCACCCCCAAGCCGGTCGGCCCTTAGTTTGATCTGTTGCGGACTCTCCTCCCCTGAGATATAGAGGGTGTTTTTGTCGGTTTTCAGTGCCACCTGGAGGGCCAGGGTCGATTTGCCGATCCCGGGCTCTCCCCCGATCAGTACCAGTGATCCGGGCACGATCCCTCCTCCCAGCACACGGTTAAACTCCCCGTTTTTCAAATCAATGCGGGAGACAGGGGGAGAAACGACCTCATTCAGATTGACGGGCACAGCATATTCCCGCTTTTCTGTAAACCCGGAGCTGGAAGGTCCTTTGGGAATCCGTTGCTCCACATAGGTGTTCCACTCTCCGCATGCATTGCATTTTCCGATCCATTTGGCCGATTCGGCGCCACAATTCTGACACACATATACCGATCTGGTTTTTGCCATAGTATCGCGTTTGGTATAAAGTTAATCAATCGTATGGATTGCTCCTCATTCAGACTTGTCGAGGATGGAAGAGGTGGAGTAGCCCTCCAGCAATGGGATGGTTTCCACCCGTCCTCCCTGGGAAGTAACCTCCCGGTATCCAACAATTTCCTCCTTAAGATAATCCCCTCCTTTGATCAGAATGTCGGGCCTGAGAGTGGTGATCAGCTTCAGTGGGGTCTCTTCAGAAAAGAGGATGATATAATCCACAAAAGCGAGGCCTCCCAGCACCTCTGCCCTGGCCTGCTGGTCATTGACTGGCCGTCCGGGACCTTTCAGTTTCGATACGGACCCGTCCGTATTCAGTCCCACCACCAGCAGATTGCCCAGCTCCCTGGCGCGGGAGAGGTAATAAATGTGGCCCCTGTGCAGCAGATCGAAGCAACCATTGGTAAATACCATGGTGTGCTTTTTTCTGAAAGCAGGATCAAATATTTCCATGGCTCTTTCCAGCGTGATGGTTTTGGCAATTATCTGTTCGTAGGTGAGCATTTCAGGATTCGCTTTTAGAGGACACTTTTTTTTGCTTCATCGTCAGGACGGAGTAAGATATTACGCCCATCAGGATGGTAAGAAGAGAATTTGACTCATGGGCAAGGATAGCATAGGCCCCGCCCAATTCCATAGGGAAGTCGTAGACAAAAACCAGCCCCCTGGAGGTGATCCAGTGGTAGGCTCCAATGCCTGCCGTGACAGGCGCCGCCATGCCGAGTCCCCCGATCACCAGCAGGAACATTCCGTCGATGAAAGTGAGACCTGAAGTCTCCTTCAGTGAAAAAACAACCATCCAGGTCATCATAATGTATAGGAACCATATCAGCAAGGAATGCATAATAAATTCCCATTTACGCTCCATCTTGTATATGGTCTTAAGTCCGTCCACTATTCCCTTAAGGATTTTGAGGACCTTCTGGATGATGGCAAACTTCGATAACTGCTTTCTGAACATATAGAGCAGTAAAAAAGCGGCAAAGATGACCACTCCAAACAACAGCCAGAAGAGCCAGGTGCCTCCAAAGGCATCAACAAGTTTCTGTTGCATGGGCAAAAGTACCTGTTCTCCGAAAAAGGCCCCGAATTTCTCTACCCAGCTAAACAGCAGCACCAGCATGATCAGGATCAGCATCAGGAGGTCGATCACCCTTTCGATGATCACGGTGCCGAAGAGGGAATCCACAGGGATCTTTTCCCTCCGGCCCAGGGTCACACAACGCGTTACCTCTCCCAGACGCGGAAGGGCAAAGTTCGACAGGTAACCGATCATTAAGGAGTGGTAAGTATTCCAAAAGGTGGGTTTATACCCAAGAGGTTCTATAAGCAATATCCACCTGCGTGCCCGGCTGAAAAATGAAACTGCAGCAAAAAGGAGAGAGAGTCCAATCCACCAGAAGTTGGCCCGTTTCAGGGTACTTGCCAGTTGATCCAGCGCTACTCCCCTGAAGGCAAAATAGAGCAATAGGAAGCCAAGTGCCAGAAATCCGGCAATTTTCAAAATCTGTAAAAAAGTTTTTCTCAAATAGGAAGTCAGTTTATCTTATTGGAGTCGGTGTCGGGGAAGATCAGCGCCGGTTTAAAAGATTTTGCTTCTTCGAAATCCATGGAAGCATAGGAGATAATAATAATGACATCTCCCACCGCCACCCTTCTGGCGGCCGGGCCGTTCATGCAGATCTGTCCGGTCCCGCGTTCACCCGTAATCACATAGGTCTCAAGCCGCTCCCCGTTGTTGATATTGACGATCTGTACTTTCTCATTTTCAATGAGGTTGGCTGCATCCATCAGGTCCTCATCAATGGACATACTTCCAATGTAGTTCAGGTCGGCTTCGGTGACTGTGACCCGGTGTAATTTCGATTTAACGACTTCAATGTTCATGACAAGTTTCTTTCCTGCACAAATTTAATCAAAATTCAGATTATCGATAAGCCTTACCCTACCTAATTGAACAGCCAGACAAGCTACTTTGTTCACCCCTTCATTCCAATCAGAGATTGACTTAAGAGCCTTATCTTCAACAATTTCAAAGTATTCCAGGCGCAGCTCCGGTATTTTGTCAAAACGTTTCCCTATCCAATCTTTTAGCTCTGAAGGGGAGAACTCCTCTTTTTTCTCTCTGGCCAGCTTCAGTGTTTCATAAATATAGGGAGCCAGTTTGCGTTCCTCTCGGGTGAGCCTTTCGTTCCTGGAGCTCATGGCCAGACCATCCTTCTCCCGGATGATCGGGCAGGCAACAATTTGAATATCCAGGTTCAGAATCTCTTTCAGTCTGCGTACTATCACCAGCTGCTGAAAATCCTTCTGTCCAAAATAAGCCCGGTCAGGAAGGGTCAGCAGGAAGAGTTTACTTACAATTTGTGCCACCCCGTTGAAGTGTCCCTTTCGGTGTATTCCCTCCATCACCTTATCGAGGGGATCCAGGTCATAAATCCGATCATCTACTTCAGGATACATCTCTTTTATGGAAGGAACGAAGACCAGGTCAGCTTCCAGCTTCTGAAGCATCTCCAGGTCCCGGTCCAGGGACCTCGGATAGCTTTCCAGGTCTCCGGGATCGTTGAATTGGGTGGGATTCACAAAAATGCTAACCACGACCACATCATTTTCGGTGGCCGCTTTCTCCACCAGGGACATATGTCCCCTGTGGAGCGCACCCATGGTGGGAACCAGGCCAATGCTGTTTTTATCTCTCCTCACTGAGTTGAGGTGCCCGGTCAGGTCATCTCTGGTCCTGTAAACAATCATTGAAATATAGCGTGGCAAAGATAGATAAAAAAGGAATCAATTATTTTTAGTAAATTTGCATGATTTATAATTGAAGATCGCAGATGGAAAGTAAAAAGGTATTATTTGTCTCTCAAGAGATTACGCCCTATTTGCCCGAAACGGAACTTTCCCAAATCAGCAGAATCCTTCCCCAGGCCATACAGGAAACCGGAAAAGAGATTCGGACCTTCATGCCAAAATACGGGAACATCAATGAGCGCAGAAATCAGTTGCACGAGGTAATCCGTCTGTCGGGAATGAATCTGATCATTGATGATACAGATCATCCCTTAATTATCAAGGTGGCCTCCATTCAGGCGGCAAGGATGCAGGTATATTTCATTGATAATGAGGAATATTTTCAACGCAAACATACGGTGGTAGATTCCAGTGGGAAACATTTCGCAGACAACGATGAACGCATGATCTTTTTTGCCCGCGGAGTGCTGGAAACTGTTCGCAAATTGCGCTGGTCACCAGACCTGGTGCATTGTCATGGCTGGTTCACTTCGCTGGTGCCTCTGTATTTGAAGAAAGCATATCGTGAAGACCCTCTGTTCACAGATTCTAAAGTGGTCTTCTCATTTTATAACAACGGGTTTAATACTCCCCTGGACGCTTCTTTTGCTAAGAAAATGATTGTGGACGGTGTATCGTCCGATCATGTTTCAATGGTGAAGGATCCAGGGTATGCAAATTTGGTCAATCTGGCTGCTACCTATTCAGATGGATTGATCCAGGGAAGTGAAAGCCTGTCTCCAGATGTTGAACAGGTACTGAAACAATCCGGGAAACCCTACCTAAATTATGTGAGAGATGAAAAATATGTGGAGGAGTTTTCCGTTTTCTACGACAGTATCCTCAACGATTAACAGTAATTTTCAGATGAAGAAAAATTTGTGGCTTATATCAGCCATTGCATTGGTGCTTGGCCTGGTTTCATCCTGCCAGATCGATGACAAGGGATTGGGTCAGGACATACTGCCCCCGGGCGACAGTGTACAGCTTTATTTCGATACCATATTTGAAATTGAGGCCTATCCGGTGACTGCCAAGCCCTCGGTAACATCGGAGGTTTCTTATTCAGCTTCCACGCTTATGCTTCTGGGTGCCATGGAGGACACCATTGTGGGACGATCCAAAGCTTCGTTGGTGACTCAGTTCAATACCACCCGAGCCTTTGTCCCGGCTCCCAATACGGTGATTGATTCTCTCTTCCTGGCCCTGTATATGTTTGATTTTGTGGGGGATACCGATCAGGAGATTAATTTGAGTGTCCATGAATTTACCGAACGAATCACCATGGATTCTATCTATTATTCCGATTACGATCCTGAGGGGAAGTACAATCCGGTTCCCTTGGTACAGCTTAGCTTTGTGCCTGAAAATCAAACCACCATTGAACTGTTAATTGAGGATCAGGACTTCATCGATAAGTTCCTGGCCATTTCCACCGATACAAACTATTTCGTGAACGATTCCATTTTCAAGGATTATTTCAATGGATTTTATATTAGCGCAGAACCTGTTTCGCCTGAAGGAACCATGGCCAGGATCCAGCTTTCAAGTACTAATTCCAGGCTTACCATGAAGTTCGCCAATGACTCCACCGATGTGGATTCTACCGCAGGGCCCGATTTTAGATATGCGCATTTTACCATCAATGAGTTCTCGTCTCAAAAAATCAACCTGTTTGAACACGATTTTTCAGGCACCACTCTGGGGGGTATCATTGATAACGAGGATGCCGTTTCACCCTATTGCTATGTGCAGGGAATGGGAGGGGTCAATACCAGGTTCTCTTTTGCCAGCCTGAATGATTGGATGGATGAGAATACGCTGGTGATCAACTCAGCGATCCTGGTATTTGATGTAGTACCCGAGGAGGAAAGCGGGATCCTGTATGATAACCTGCCCGATAGGCTGATGATCGGGACCATCCTGGAGGATGAGAGATATGAGCCCATTTATGATTATCATGTATTGTGGTACAACGATCCCAACAAGGAGGCAGCCCGCTTTGGGGGCTATAAAAAAGCTGAGTCTCTGGGTATGTTCTACGATACCACCTATACATACCGTTTCAACATGGGGCTCCATTTCCAGAACATGATAGACGGGGCCAAACCTGACAACGATTTTATCCTTCAGCTGGACGACAGACTGGAAAATCCGCGCATATCCAAACTTTGGGGTAACCTTCCATCCAATGAAAGACGTATAAGGTTAGAAGTTGTGTACCTTAAACTGTAATTTGTTTGAGGAATACTTTATTTGTCTAAAAACCTTTTGTACAAATGTGTGGAATTGTGGGCTACATCGGGAGCAAGGATGCTTATCCGATACTTATCAAAGGACTTAAAAGGCTTGAATACCGCGGATACGACTCTGCAGGGGTAGCCCTTATGAATGGCAATACAGCCATATACAAGAAAAAAGGAAAAGTCTCTGAGCTGGAGGACTATGTGAGGGGAAAGGAGACTAAAAGCACCATCGGGATAGGACACACCCGATGGGCCACCCATGGGGAACCCAGCGACCTGAATGCTCATCCCCACCAAAGCCAGAAGGGACTCTTTACCATCATCCATAACGGGATCATCGAAAACTATTCAGTGTTGAAGAAGACCCTGATGGACAAAGGCATGAAGTTTAACAGCGAGACCGATACCGAAGTTCTGGCCAATCTCATAGAGTATATCTTTACCACTGAGGATGTTAGTGTGGAAGTGGCTGTCAGCCTTGCTCTTCAAAAGGTGGATGGTGCCTATGGACTGGTCGTAATAAGCCCGGAAGATCCCGACATGATGATTGC
>SPBY01000455.1 GCA_004525825.1 Bacteroidia bacterium | reverse complement strand
TATCTCTGGCAAGGATTCCCTGGATGAAGGGATTCTTTCCCGGATTTCTCTCATTTTTCATGTGTGGTGGTCGACTCTACCGCTTTGCCACTTACAATCGGTCAAGTGTGAGCTTAATCGATATAAAAGACGATGCAGTGCACATTGAGCTGCACAATGCGACCCATACCCTGGCAGTGATTGTATATCGAAATATTGGAGGCATTCTAAAGGCTCCCAGGCATGGTCAAATGGAAAGGGAGATCCAGGAGAGTATTGTTTCGCGCCTGAACCTTGAGCTAAGGGACAAAAAGGGAAACCTGCTTTTTGAAGGGACAGGCTTTCATGCGGGACTTGAGATTGTGGGCGATGTGGCAAAATACTTTAAGAATAATCACTAATTTCAGGCTTTAAAATAAACTGCCATGAATAAAGGTATAAAGGTGATGCTGCTTGCTTTGGCCGTGATCACGATTCAATCATGTAAAACAGATGTGAAGATGAAAGCGCCGCTTGCTGCGAAAAAACCCAAAGAACTGACCATACACGGGGATACCCGAGTGGATAATTACTACTGGCTCAGGGAGCGTGAAAATCCTGAGGTCATTGCTTACCTGGAGGCTGAAAATGCCTACAGGGAGTCGGTCATGAAGGGTACTGAACAATTCCAGAAGGACCTGTTTGATGAGATTGTGGGAAGGATCAAGCAGGACGATGAGTCGGTTCCCTACAAGGACAACGGTTATTATTACTATTCCCGCTATGAAGAGGGGAAGGAGTATCCCATCTTCTGCAGAAAGAAGGAGAGTCTGGAAGCAGAAGAGGAGATCCTGGCCAATGTAAATGAGATGGCTGAAGGCCATTCCTACTTTCAGGTGGCCGGATTAAGTGTGAGTCCCGACAACCGTTACATGGCCATTGGCATCGATACGGTGAGCCGGCGCAAGTATACCATCTACATCAAAGACCTGGAAACCGGCATGATGCTTGATGATGAAATCGAACTCACCACCGGAGGAGCCTCCTGGGCCAGCGACAATAAGACGCTGTTTTATACCCAGAAAGACGATGAAACCCTTAGGAGCAAGGCGATCTACCGGCATGTGATGGGCAGTTCTGCTGCGGAAGATGTACTGGTTTTTGATGAAAGCGATGAGACCTTCAGCACCTCTGTCTCCAAATCCAAGTCCAAAGAGTATATGATCATTGGCTCTTCCAGTACCCTGACTTCAGAATACCGCTTTCTTCGGGCCGATGATCCCGCGGGCGAGTTTCAAATCATTCAGCCCAGGACGCGGGGACTGGAATACAGTATTGCCCATTTTGGCGACCAGTTCTATATCATCACCAACCTGGATGCCACCAATTTTCGCTTGATGAAGACTCCGGTGACCAAAACCGGGAAGGAGCACTGGACAGAGGTGATTGCCCACCGTGAAGATGTCTTCCTGGAGGGCATAGAGATTTTCCGGGATTACCTGGTGGTAGAAGAGCGCAAAGAAGGGCTGAGCCATCTCCGGGTGATCCCCTGGGAAGGAGGAGAGGAACACTACATCGACATGGGCGAAGAGGTTTACAGTGCCTGGATCTCGGTGAATCCTGAATTTGACAGCAAGGTATTGAGGTATGGATATACCTCTCTGACCACGCCTTCTTCCACCCTGGATTATAACATGGAAAACAGGGAGAAGATCCTGCTGAAGCAGGAAGAGGTCGTGGGAGGTACCTTTGATCCGGCCAACTATGAGGCAAAGCGCATTTATGCGGTGGCCGGCGATGGGAAGAAGATCCCCATTAGTGTGGTCTACCGGAAGGGCACCGAGCTGAATGGAGCGAATCCCACCCTCCTTTACGGATACGGATCATACGGTATTACCATTGATCCCGGTTTCCGCTCCCATCGTCTATCTTTGCTGGATCGGGGTTATGTGTTTGCCATAGCCCATATTCGTGGAAGCCAGGTATACGGACGTCCCTGGTATGAGGACGGAAAACTGCTGAAGAAGATCAATAGCTTCACCGATTTCAACACTTGTGCGGAGCACCTGATTAAGGAGAACTACACTTCATCGGAACACCTCTATGCCATGGGAGGCAGTGCCGGCGGATTGCTAATGGGAGCTGTGATCAACCTTCAACCCGAGCTTTACCACGGGGTGATTGCCGCCGTACCTTTTGTGGATGTGGTGACCACCATGCTGGACGAGGACATTCCTCTGACCACCGGTGAATACGATGAGTGGGGCAATCCCAATGAGAAGGTGTATTACGACTACATGCTCTCTTACTCCCCCTACGATCAGGTGGAGGCCAAAGCCTATCCCAACCTGCTGGTGACCACCGGGCTGCACGACAGCCAGGTACAATACTGGGAACCTGCCAAATGGGTGGCCAAACTGCGTGAGATGAAAACAGACAAAAATGAGTTGCTGATGTACTGCAACATGGAGACCGGTCACGGAGGTGCCTCGGGCAGGTTTGAAGCCTACAAGGAGATCGCCATGGAGTATGCCTTTCTTTTTAGCCTGGAAGGAATAACACAGTAGATAGTAGATAGTCAAAAGTTAGAGATAACAATGTTGCCCATAACGAGTACTACAAAATACAGGGTCCTCTATGCCGATACCGACATGATGGGAGTGATCTATTATGGGAATTACGGACGGCTTTTTGAGATGGGACGGACCGAAATGATCAGGGAGATGGGGATGCCTTACATTGAACTGGAAAAACAGGGCATAGTGATGCCGGTCTTTTCGGTAGAGTCGAAATACAGGAAGGTCCTGAACTATGATGAACTGATCACCATTGAAACCACCTTGAAAGAATTGCCTGCAGTCAGGATGGAGTTCTTTCATAAGATCTATAACGAATCAGGTGAGCTGGCTCACGAGGCCAAGGTGGTACTTGTTTTTATGGATATGAAGACCAAGCGTCCGGTCAGGGCTCCCCAGAGCCTGGTGAATTTGCTGGAGAACTATTCAGGCTGAAGGGTCAGCAGTGTGATCTCGGGCCGGATCCCCACCCGTCCCGGAAACCCGGTGTAACCCAGTCCCCTGTTCACATAAAGATACTGTCCGTTCTCTCTGTACAGGCCGGCCCAGTGTTTATAAGTCCACCGCGAAGGACTCCATCTGAATGTCCCGATCTCGAAGCCGAACTGCATGGCATGGGTATGTCCTGACAGGGTGAGTACAATGTCTTCTTTTCCCTGAACCTGCAGATCCCAGTGAGATGGATCGTGGGAAAGCAGGATTCTGACCAAAGACGGATCGGTGCCTTCAAGGGCCCTGTGGAGGTCGCCATGTTGCGGGAAGGGAGGTTTTCCCCAATTCTCCACACCGATGATTTCCAGGGAGTGTGCATTGAGCGTCAGGGTCCGGTGTTCATTCAGCAGAAGGTCAAATCCACATGTCCGTATTTGCTCTTTCACCTGTTCCAGGTTGGCAAGCTCCTCCTCCTTGGATTTCCATTGAAAATAGGC
>SPBY01000571.1 GCA_004525825.1 Bacteroidia bacterium | reverse complement strand
CTCTGATTCGCCCACTTCGTAGGTGATCTTCACTTCGTCGTAAACGCTCTTGATGGTTTCCAGGTCGGCGATGTAGGCCGCGATGACCGTCTCGTTCTTGTAGTTGTTGAGGACCGCCAGGAGGTTGTTGAGGATCAGTTTGCTCGCCGATCATGGTTTTCAGGTCTTCGTTGCTGTTCTGGACCGCCACCTGGGTGGCCAGGTAGTTGCCTTCCATCCAGACTCCGGCAATCATCAGGGCACTCAGGTTGCTGCGGTCGGTCTCCCTCAGGTAGTCGTCCATGTTGTTGAAGCTGTTGATGGAGATAAACAGCAATGAGTCCAGGTCGGAAGAGGTGGTGGCCAGCCGTTTGATGGTGGCAAAGTCGAAGAACTGTCCGATCTGCAGGGCATCGGCCAGCCGGTTGATGCTGGAAAGGTAGTTGACCGCCGTACCGGTTTTTTCGTACATGTTGAGGTAGCCCAGGTCGGCACTGAGGGCTCCCAGGCTGTAGGCCATTTCAAAACTGGTGGTGCTGGTCGACAGTTTTTCGGGGTCGGCCAGGTAGGAAGTTGAGAAAGGAACATGCAGCGACTGGATCAGGGCGGCCACCTCGATGGGGGAGGCGATGTTCTGAATGATTTCGTCCATGGTTTCTGAAGAGATCTGAAGCTCTCCCACCTCCACATCGTCCATATCGACTTCCAGGTTCCCGGATGTACGCTGACCACAGGCTGACAGGAGGAAGAGGGCAGCCAGCAGAAGCAAGGTTTGTTTTATCATGGCAATGATCTTTATGATGCTGTTATTTAGCGGGTTCAATATATAAAACTAATCACTTGGAAAAATGGCTTGAGGGGAGATGTTTTAAACAAACTGTCGTGTAAAGGAGCATGGGATCAAGTGCCAAGTCGATTGGGCTCAGGGAGTTCTCCTCCTGAATAAGCTGCTTCTGGCCAGCTATCCCACCAGTTCGTAGTAGAGCGTAATGTATAGGACTAGTGTCAGGAACCAGATAAACCCGATGTTAAAACGGTAGGTGTCGTAGTATTTGCCCAGGAAATATTTGCGGGGGGCAAAGAAGTGGGAGCGGATGCCGATGGGTCCCTTGGGGGCGGGGTCGAGGAAGATGGGGTCGATCCGCTGGTAGAGCCTGCCCTGGTATTCAATGATCTGGTTCTTCTCATAGATCTTCTTTACCTGGTCGGCCACACTCTCATTGTGGTACGCGTTGAGCCAGGTAAAGTAAAGATCGCGCCGGTCCTGCATCAGTTTGCCCAGGTAACGCTCTTTCTCGCGGCTGGCCATGGAGAAATTGTTGATAAAGTGTTGCTTCAGTAACTTCAGGAGCCGGGTGGCTTTCAACAGGGTGGCCTGACTAATGGCAGCCGGATCCAGTTCGGCTTCCTGAAAATGTTGGTCCTCCACCGCCCCCTGCCAGTGAAGCAACTCGTTTGTCAGGACTTCCCAGGCAGGTAAAGTAAGGTTAAGCGAACCGGTCTCCCTGAATTCATTCTTGCAATCGTTCAGGCGCTCTTCCAGTTCAGGCAGCAGGTAGGACGATTTGAAATTGTTGTAGCTGATCCGCTTCTCATAGTCGTAGAAATTCTTTTCAAAAGTATTGTCCTTGAACTGTCGCACCATCAGTGCTTCGTAGGACCATTTGGTGGGCATGATCTCTGCCACCAGCGGTACACGGTCGATGGAAGTGATTTTGCGGTTCAGTTTTTCGAAGGAAAACATGGCCCCGCTCAGGACCATCATGGGGATCATCACCAGGGGGATCACAATGTAGATGGTGACGGCCGAGTTGAAGGCCGAAGAGATCACCAGTCCGATCATGTTGGCACAGACGGCCGTGGAGAAGAGGGCGAGCCAGTAGGCCAGGGTCATGTCCCGGATCTCCAGGATCGCATTGGCCACCAGGACAAAGGCAAGGGTCTGGATGGCTGAAATGGAAACCAGGGTGCCGATCTTGGCCAGCAGGTAGGAGGAGCGGCTCAGGTGGAGAAACTTTTCCCGTTTCAGGATCTTGCGGTCCTTAAAGATCTCTTCGGCACTCAGGATAAGACCCAGGAAGAGGGCCACAATCAGTGCCATAAAGATGTAGATGGGAATGTTCTCGTTCTCCCGGAAAATGTACTGCTTGCTCACCGGGTCGGCGATGTAGCGGACAATGAAGGCCAGGATAAAGGCAAGCACCGGGCTCACCAGCAGCGTCATCAAAAGGTACTGGCTGTTATTGAGTTTCGATTTCAGATCGCGTTTCAGGTAGTTGAAGAGCTGAGAGAACCAGCCGGGGATATCCAGGTGGGAAGGGGGTGGCGAAGCGGGAGTGCTTTCGGTGGGGATCAGTTTTTTCTGCTGGTAGATTTCTTCCCAGGTATGCGGACTGATCTTTCGTTGTTCGGTGTAGTTCCCAAATTCGTCCAGCTGACGTGCTTCAATGATGTTGAAGATCTGCTCGGGATTCACATTCCCGCACACCGGGCATTCGCCCACACTGGCGTTGACCTGGTGGTCAACCTCCTTAAAGTGGATGGCAGCTTCCACGGGGTTGCCGTAATAGACCATATGTCCGCCCTGGTCGAGAATCACCACCCGGTCGAACATCTTGTAGAGTTCAGAGGAGGGCTGGTGGATCACCACGAACACCAGCTTTCCTTTCAGGGTAAGCTCGCGCAAGAGGTCCATCACGTTTTCTGAATCGCGTGACGATAGTCCGGAGGTGGGTTCATCGAGGAAGAGGATGGCCGGTTCCCGGATCAGCTCCAGGGCAATGTTCAGCCGCTTTCGCTGTCCGCCGCTGATGGTCTTGTTCATTACCGAGCCCACCTTGAG
>SPBY01000643.1 GCA_004525825.1 Bacteroidia bacterium | reverse complement strand
GAAATCGCCTTTCTTCTTATCGTATACGGGCTTTCCGAATTCATCGGGCGGAACCGTCTTGTCCTGTCCGGCCGTGGACCAGTCCCACCAGGTAACGGTGGGTTCTTCCCGGGCAAAAGTGGGGATATGACAGGTTTCGCAGGCCACGGCGCTCACGTGATCGTTCATTATCTTCTTTCTGTGGGGTGCTTCACCGTGACAGTCCAGGCAGCTCATGTGATTGGTGCCGGCTGCCAGGGAACCGTGACCTGCCACCAGTATCTGGTGATTTTCACCTGCGTGACAGTCGGAACAGGAAAATCCAAGTTTCCCCATGTGAAAGTCCAGGGCAGGGGAAGGATTTAGCATGCTTGCAGTCAGATCTCCATGTTTCACCCCTGAGCCACCTCCGCCGTTGAAATGACAATCGCTGCAGCTTCTGTTGGTGGTTTTCCCCACACTCTTTGCCACCTTGACCAGGTCGACTGAAGGATCGGGCATGCCGGCTCCGGTGGGTGCTTTCTTGTAGCTTCCCGAGCGGTCGTGACAGATCAGGCAATCAATGTTGTTTCCGTCAGTAAAGTCAAAGGTTTCATCTTTCCAACCAAATCCAATGTGGCAACTGGTGCATCGCGACCAGTTTGAGTTTAGCGAGATGCAATAGTTATTGATGAGATTCTGCTTGCCCACCATCATTTTTTCGCCTTTTCCATTGACAAATTCATTGCCCAGCCAGTTCCAGTGCCTGGTTTTCATAATGTCTTTGTCTATGCCATCGTGACACAGCAGGCAGGTTTCTGTAACCTCCTGGGGGCTGGCAAATGGACCTTCAATGAATTCCGAATGATCCTCCTGAGCAAAAACGGGGATTCCAATTAGCAAAGCTAATAGTAATGTGGCCTGGGTTTTCATATCGTAGGATTTTGGGATATATAAATGTAGACCATTTTCATGATTCTAGCTCCATATATAGCCCTGAAAACCGAGTGGCAAGACAGGCTGTATAGCAGTTTTAAGGCACCAAAAGCTCTGGCGGGATTTGTTCTATGTTCCTGATCTTAATGTTTCGATAGAACACTTCGGCTCCCTCAGATTGCAGCTGGATCTTTCCTTTGCTTAAGGGAATTTCTTGTCCCGCTACAAGCTGGCGGCTGTTGGAGACCCTATTATTGACCTTTCCATTCACCACATGCACAGAATTTCCTCCCACTGTATAAATCTCCATGGTGTTCCATTCTCCCGACGGATTTTCATAATCCTCGCTCTTGTGGCAGTAGGACCGGGATGGCGAAAAGGTTTGTAGCGCTGAATCCGGAGAATGAAAATACCAACGGTTTTCTTCATTGAATCCTGATCGGATATCCACCAGAACCGTATCTACACTGATGTAATCGCCACAATCGCCCTCCTGCACCTGGCACTCAAGTGATCTCATCCATACACCTCCCCAGGCACCTTCCTTACCCACTGAATGATAGAGGATTCCACTGTCCCTTTTCTCATTCTTCCTGGGTGGGTATTTTGCCTGGCCCCATTTGAACTGGAGGCTAAGGTGGTAATTCTCAAACTCCTTTTCTGTCACCAGTATTCCAAACACTTCTCCCGACATACGGATGGCTGGGGCATCCTCTTCACTTACCACGGTAAATACACCCAGGGGATCCTTATTTAACCCAATTGGCTCCTGGTAGGAGCCATCATCGTTGCGAGCAAGTCCGCTTACTTCTGAGGTGGGCTCGGGTTGCTTTTGATAAGTATACCAGCCATCGAGATTTTCTCCGTTAAACAAAGTGATCCAGTCTGCGGTCGACCTGGCTTCACTTGTTGTCTTGTTTTTCGACGTGGGATTGTTGCAGGAGGTGATCAGGGCTGCACATGCAATCAGTATTATGGCGGCTTTCAGGGTCTGTGGCTTCATTGATATGGTCTTTTCAGGTTGAGTAGTAAAGCTAATGAAAAATCCCATTGCGGCAGATCCGGATTTGTCTCCTTTCATGCAAGATTTTATCTTGTCGTTAAGCAAGCTAAGCCCTATGCCCAATAATCCCAATAAACTCTCCATATTCTGGCAGGAGCTGAAAAGGCGCAACGAGATCACCCATAACTTCCGGCTGGTGAGGATCGAAAAGGAAGTGGAGAACCTGTTCTACCGGGAAGCTCTGAAAAGCTCAGCTTCGGGATTGATGGCAGTGGCCGAGAATGGAGATATCAGCCTGATAAACGATGCCGCCCTGCAGATTCTGGGAATGGAGAGCCTTAACAGCTTGTCGGAACTGGGCAAGCTTCATCCCGGCTTAGAGGAGCTAGTGACTTCAGGAGATCTCAACCATCATCAGGTGAAACTTTCCGTAAACAGAAGAATGCTTCAACTGGCTGTAAAGGCCACAGAGATACAACTGGAAGGGAAGCCTGTAAGGATCTATTCCGTGT
>SPBY01000592.1 GCA_004525825.1 Bacteroidia bacterium | reverse complement strand
GTTTGGAGACCGAATCAAACATGATTACATGCTGCTCCAGCCCCTCCAGGTCCATGGCCGAAAAGTGTTTCTCGCCATCGTAGCAGAACTCCCTGTAGACCTCATCGGAAAAGAGGTACAGGTCGTGTTTTTTCACGATTTCACCCAGCAGCTGAAGCTCTTTCTGTGAATAGAGGTAACCGGTGGGATTGTTGGGATTGCAGATGATGATTCCACGGGTCTTAGGCGTGATTACCTTTTCAAATTCCTCGATGGGGGGTAGGGCAAATCCGCTTTCAATGCTCGAGGTGATGGGCACCACCTTTACCCCGGCTGCCACAGAAAATCCGTTGTAATTGGCATAGAAAGGCTCTGGGACAATCACCTCTTCACCCGGATTCACGGTGGACATCAGAGCAAAGGTGATGGCTTCAGAACCTCCCGTGGTGACCAGCATTTCGGTATGGTCCACCTCAATGCCGATGCCCTGGTAAAAGGAGGCGAGTTTGCGACGGTAGCTTTCATGTCCTGCCGAGTGACTGTACTCAATCACCTTTTCGCTCATGTTTTTCACAGCCTCCCTGGCAACTTCCGGGGTTTTTATGTCGGGTTGACCGATGTTGAGGTGGTACACCTTTCTCCCTTTCTTCTTGGCCTCTTCGGCAAAGGGGACCAGCTTCCGAATGGGAGAGGACGGCATCTGCTGTCCTTTGGTTGAAATGTTTGGCATAAAATCTTAGTTATTTGAGATCTCTTCTTTTGGCGGAGCTACTTTTCCCTTGATCTGCAGTTTTACGGGTGAGTTGGCAGCCGTGGAGTAGACGTAAATCGACTTTAAGAAGGTGCCGGTCAGTGCCGTATTATAGATTACCGTAATCTTGCCGGAACCTCCGGGCTCGATGGGTTCACGGGGCCATTCGGGAATGGTACATCCGCAGGTGGAACGCACCTGGTTGATGACAATGGCCTGCTTGCCCACGTTCTTAAAAGCAAATGACCAGGTTCCCTCGCTGTGCTGCAGAAGCTCTCCATAGTCGTGCAGGTATTCCTCGAACCAGATATCCTGCCCCTTTTTCTTTGCCTGGTCTTCAGAACCAGTGGTGCAGGCTACATTACACAGTAACAAGCACAAAATGACAGTTGTTGAAACAAATGGAGTTCTCATGTGTTTTAAATGAAACATTAAAAGTACTTCATTTTCCCGAAGCGGGAAATGATAAACAACAGGAAGTAGCTATATTCGCTTGAAAATAGCATCTGCAAGATGAGAAGAGGAAAACAGGAGATCATTGATAAAGCAGTTCTGGAGGAAATCCTTGCGGGAGCGGAAATCTGCCGGCTTAGTATGCTGGATGGTGATCTCCCCTATATAGTGCCCGTAAATTACGGCTACCGCGATGGCCATATCTATATTCACTCGGTCCCGGAAGGGAAGAAGATCGACCTTTTGAAACAGAACAAACAGGTCTGCTTTGAGGTGGAGGATACTGTGGAAATTGTAAAAGGCAAGGAGGCCTGCGACTGGTCCACCCGCTACCGTTCCGTGGTGGGCTATGGTGCGGTGGAAATTCTTTCAGACGAGAAGAGCAAACAGGAAGGACTGGAGGTGATCATGGCGCAGCACGGAGCCCCCGAATTGGTCATTTTCGATGTGAAAAACCTGAAGCGCATGGTGATTCTGAAGCTTAGCATCACATCAGTCAGCGGGAAACAATCAAGCAACTGGGACCACACCTTTTAAGGCTATGAAGCAGAAAGTCGCACTTGTTTTGTCAGGTGGAGGCGCCAGGGGGATCGCCCACATCGGGGTGATCGAGGAACTGGAAAGGCTGGGATATGAAATCACTTCTATCGCTGGAACCTCCATGGGATCCATGGTGGGGGGAGTATATGCCTTAGGAAAGATGGAGGAGTTCAGGGACTGGATCTGTACCCTGGACAAGCGAAAGGTGTTCAGCCTGCTGGACTTTACTCTGAGCAAACAGGGCCTGATCAAGGGGGATAAAGTATTGAATAAGATAAGAGATTTTATTCCAGACACCCGCATCGAGGAGCTACCTATTCCCTATGCAGCTGTGGCTGTGGATCTGATCAATAAGAAGGAGGTTGTGTTCCGGGAAGGGAGCCTATACCATGCCGTCAGGGCCTCTATTGCCATCCCATCGGTGTTGACCCCGGTCAAAGGAGAACACAGCCTGCTGGTGGACGGAGGTGTTATGAACAACCTCCCCATGAATCATGTACATCGAACGGAAGGGGACCTTCTTGTGGCAGTAAATGTGAATGCCGATGTCCCACCGTATAAGCCAGCCACCGTGGATAAAGAAGCCTCAAAAAAGCACTCCCTCTACCAGGAAAAAATCAAAGATTTTTACAATCAGCTCCTCAAGAGACACCCCCAGGAACACGAGGACGATAATCTGGGCTATTTTTCCCTGCTATCACGGACCATTGATCTGTTGACCATGCAAATGGCAAATTTGGCCCTGCAGAATTATCATCCGGATATCCTCGTAGAAGTATCCCACGAGTCCTGTTCCATATTTGATTTTTACAAGGCAGAAGAGATGTTGGAGACTGGAAGGCAGATGGCCAGGGCCACCCTGGATTCCTACCGCACAAAGCTCTCGAATTGAGCTTCATACCGCGAGCGAACCGAGCTTGCGAGTTCAGCGAAGCTAACCGAGC
>SPBY01000061.1 GCA_004525825.1 Bacteroidia bacterium | reverse complement strand
AAGTGCCCAAAGAAAGCGAAGTGCCCATAGATCCGGAATCGACCGGAGCCTAAGATGGAAGAGAACCTGGTATATATCTACTCCTCTGGTCAGCCCTACACGGCCGAGCTGGTAAAGCAAATGCTGATTGACAATAATATTGGGGCCTTCCTGGTCAACAAACAGGATTCAACCTATAAATTTGGTGAAGTGGAGTTGTATGTAAATCGCGACGACGTCATCAGGGCAAAGATGCTGATCAATGAATTTGAAGACCATTGAAAGAGCTTGTACTTCGTACCCTGACAGGGATCACCTTGGTAGTGCTGGTGGCAGGATCTATTCTGCTGGGGCCTGTGACCTTCGTGGGAATGACCCTGGTCTTGTACGTGCTAAGCGTATTTGAATTAATTGCCCTCTTCTACAAGGTCGAAAGCAGCCGGGCATGGAAAATGGCAATTCCAGGATTCCTCTTACTGCCCCTGGCATTTGCCATCCTGCAATACCACCTTCATCCGGCCTGGTTGATAGTTCCTGCCGCACTCTGGCTCTTTTCCATCCTCAGGTGGGGCTTTAACCTGCCCAGCCTCCTTAGCTTTGTCTGGCTGGCATTACCTATCTCCAGCTTTCTGGCCCTGGGTTGGCTCACAGGCGACTACAGCTACCAAAGCCATCTCCCTCTCGCCGTGATTGCCCTGGTATGGGTCAACGATACTTTCGCCTACCTGACAGGGTCCTTGCTGGGTAGAACTAAAATGACTCCTGTTCTCTCTCCGGGAAAAACCTGGGAGGGTTTTGCAGGAGGTATGATTTTTACATTGCTGGGAGCTTGGATCACCTGGAAGATCACCGGAATGCTGGGGACTGGAACATGGATTGCCATCTCGATGATAGTGGCTTCACTGGGACTAGCCGGAGATCTTTTTGAATCTGGATTGAAAAGAACTGTAAAGGTGAAAAACACCGGAAATCTGTTGCCTGGTCATGGAGGGGTCCTGGACCGTTTTGATTCCCTGCTATTTGTGGCCCCTGGTGTGCTTATTCTTATCCTTCTGATAAAGCTGTTGCTATGATAAGAATTCATCATGAAGGCAGGTGGATCGTTGCAATGACCATTATTTTGCTTCTGGCCCTGGTGATCCTGTCGGGGAAGTTCCTTCCTTACCAGGTCAATTATCTTATATTGGGAATCGCCCTGGTAGTATTGATACTGGTTCTAAGATTTTTCCGGGTTCCCCGGAGAAGGCCCTTCCTGGACGAGCGCACCATCACAGCTCCCTCCGACGGGAAGGTGGTGGTGATTGAAAAAGTGCAGGAGGAAGAGTTTCTGAATGCTCCTGCCATCCAGGTCTCCATTTTTATGAGCATTCATGATGTGCACATCAATTTCTTTCCTGTGCAGGGCCGGGTCATCTACACCAAGTACCACCCGGGTCGCTACCTGCTGGCACGTCATCCCAAATCATCCTCCCTGAATGAAAGGGCATCCACAGGAATCGAAACACCCTCGGGAACCATCCTGGTCAGGCAGGTGGCAGGATACCTTGCCCGGAGAATCCGCTGTTATGCCAGGACCGGGGAAGCTTCCCGGCAGGGCAGCGAAATGGGGTTTATTAAGTTCGGATCGAGGCTCGACCTGTTTCTTCCTCCGGATGTTGAAATCCAAGTCATCCCGGGCCAGAAAGTGACCGGGGGACTTACACCGGTGGCACGTTTCAAATAAAAGACCTGGACGTCTTTTTTAACATCCCTTTAACAATCTACTATTTTCTGATCTTCTATATTGCATCCGATTAATACAACAAACAGATCATGAAAAAAACTTTAGCCGTTATTGCACTTGCACTCTTCATCGGAGGCATCAGCGTTCCTGCTATAGCAGCTATCAATAACGTTCCTACACAGATCTCTCTTAACGAGGAAGATCCTAAGAAAAAGGAGCAGAATGCAGAAACTGCCAAGGAAGGTGAAACAACAAAGGCAGCCACCAAGAGCGATGGTTGTGCCACTGAAAAGAAAGCAGAAGGCGACGGATGCGCCACCGAAAAGAAATCAGAATCCAAAAGCGAATGCGGTTGATTCAAAAGATTTAAGGTCCGTTACATTCAGATTGTGAGTTTTCAGTGACTGCCCTGCTTCGGTGGGGCAGTTTTTTTTGACCCAATCCCGCTCAAAGATCCCTCGCCGAAACGCGCCAGCATACCTCAGATATGCGAAAGGTTGCTATATTTGCAGCCTAAACGGACTGTTTAATGAATCAGACGGAAATACTTCAGGTTAGTGAGGATGTGAGCTGGATCGGAGTACTCGATAAGGAACTTGTCACCTTCGATATTGTGATGGAAACCAAATACGGAACCACCTACAACTCCTATTTCATTGAGGCTGAGAAGAAGGCTGTAGTTGACACCGTCAAAGAGAAGTACTGGCCAGCATTCAAAGAAAAACTCCTGTCACTGACCGATCCTTCCCAAATTGAATACATCATCTGCAACCATACCGAACCCGATCATTCGGGTTCACTGAAACATTTGCTTGAGATTGCTCCCGGTGCAACAGTAGTGGGAAGCGGACAGGCACTCAGCTACCTGGGGGAGATGGTGGACCGTCCTTTTAAATCCATGAAGGTGAAGGATGGAGATATCCTCGACCTGGGAAATAAAAAACTCAGGGTAATCGGGGCTCCAAACCTGCACTGGCCAGACTCCATTTATACCTACCTGGAAGAAGACGGATTGCTGTTTACCTGTGATTCCTTTGGTGCCCACTATGCTGACCAAAGGATGTTCGATGACCTGGTAGATGACTATTCCGATGCCTTCGATTACTATTTTGATGTCATCCTGAAACCGTACAGCAAGTTCATGCTGAAAGCCATTGAAAAGATCAGAAGCCTGCCCCTGGAAATGGTGTGTCCGGGCCACGGACCCATTCTTCGTTCGGGATGGAAGGAGAAGATAGAGCATACGGCCAGGAAGGCGAATAAATACCAGGAAGAGACCAGGCGCAATAACAGGGTGCTGGTAGCCTATGTCTCTGCATATGGCTATACCAGGGAAATGGCCGTACAGATAGCCGAAGGCCTGAAAAAAACAGCCCACACCTCGGTCGACATGGTGGATATTGAGAACATGTTGCTTGGCGACCTGGAGGAGCATGTGGTCAGGGCCGACGGCATTCTTGTGGGCTCACCCACTATCAACCAGAATACTTTGCTCCCGGTATATAAGTTGTTTTCTGTTATCTATCCCATACGCGACAAGGGAAAACCTGCCGCTGCTTTTGGATCCTTTGGATGGAGCGGAGAAGCAGTGAAACTCATCGAGGACCATCTCAGAAATCTGAAACTAAAGGTGACCACCGAAGGAGAGAAAGCCAGATTCTTTCCAAATAGTGAAGAGTCGGACCGGCTCATCAAATTTGGTGAGGATTTTGCCAGGGCTGTGAGCGAGATTCCTGATTAACGAGTAAGTACAAACTTGCCTCGTCCCAGGCTTATCCCCGACTCCACCCAGTTCACCAGGTAAACTCCCTCTGAAAGACTTGATATATCAAGTTGCCGGATGGAATGCCCAGGTGCAATGTCAACATCCAGAACCAACCTGCCGGACATATCCATCACTGTGATCTGACCCTGATTCGCTGCAGGCTTCCCAAGACTGAGATAAACATAATCCTGAGCAGGATTGGGATAGAGTGTCATCAACTCCATGCTGGCTTTTCTGTCAAAGATTCCCGTACCGGGACTGGCTTTTATGACATTTGCCTGGATTATCTTCTGCAGATCTCTGTCGTATAGAAAAGCTACCACTGCCAGATCGTCCAAATCCTCCACATAAGATGCATACTCCCAGCTGAAATTCAGGGATTCAGAGTCGCCTTCTTCCCAGTTGCTGCCCAAAAGTTTTCCGGCAGGAGTGGGCAGCATATCCAGCACAACATTCCGGTACAACGAGGTATTTCCGGCTCCTGTATAGGTTGTAAGTTCTTCTTCAATGACCACCACATAAAGCTGGATATTTGATGGGTAAGTAGCTTCCGCACAGGTTGCATTTGCGCTGCCCACCAAGGAGCTGTGCCTAAAATCCACATCCAGCAGTAAATCAAAGGGCGGAATCTCGAGAGACGCTTCCAACAGTACCTCTTCATCAGGCTTTTCTGAAGCATCTGAAAAATCGTAACGAAATTCCGGTCCGGCTCCTCCATTCAGTACAGCATAGGGCACATCGGGAACTCCATGGTTAAATGCACGAACAGATGGGACTACAGGATTATTCAGGTTCATGGGATCCTCTCCCGGATAATCCACGTGGTATTGAAGATCGATCACAATTTCCGAATGGTCGGAGACAAATTTTTCCACTACCTGATCAGCTGCGGCGGCGACTTCACTGGTAGAGTTGGTGAAATGTTCCAGTACTGATTGCCTGGCACGCTGTCCTATGTAAAAGTTATCAAATGCAAATCCCTGATTCCCCAAAACTTTCCTTCCCCCGGTACCTATTGCCACCCGGAACTTGACAGAGTTTAAACCTGCCATACCATCAATGGGATAGCCTGCATGAACCCACGCTTCATCGGGCTCAAATATAGGAAGCCCCCAGCCAAAAGGGCTTCCTCCCGGCTCATTGGATATCCCCCAGCTGTTGTACCAGTTCTGTCCGGCATCCACTACACCAACAGTCTTCCAACCTTCGCTCACAAAGTCCTGATATTGCAAAACCGCACCATCAGATCCGGGGATAAAACTCTTCATCAAATCGATCAGGAGCAGGGGACTCGATAGTTGTGTAAAATCATAGCACTGGCTCTGAACCCAGGATTTCTCCACATATCCGGCGGTGTGAACTGGCAGTGAGGTATACCACCCTTTGTCGCCCGTTACGGGTTCGAATCCGGTAAAGTCGGGTTCTCCCAGTACCCAGCTCTCCCTTCCATCTTCTGAAACAACCAGCCAATCGGTATCATCGTTATCGAAGGTTTCCTTGTACCCGGAGGGAGTCAGTTTGTGAATCGGCCGGAAAACAATAGGTTTTGTAAGCGTTCCGTTACAACCCGCTGCATTACGTACCTGCAGGGTAACGTTGTATTCATCCATGGCGGTAAATGGAAAATAGATGGTATCCTCCGGGGAAATGCTTGCGATTGTACCCAATACACCGCCCGCTGTGGTTCGGAAGGTCCATACCAGGGAGTTAATATCTGAAAAATTGGAAATGGAACGATCCATGAAACCAGTCTGTTGCCCCCTTATGTAGCAGTCACTGAGCCAGGTGAAATCCACCGCAGGTTCATCAGCCAGTACAATGGTATTCTCCTCCAGCACTGCACAACCTTCAGTTGTCACTGCAGAAAGCCTAACATTCCAGGATCCCGGCCTTGGATAAAAGTGATTGGGGGCCTCTAGGCTGCTGGTGTTTGAAGATCCGCTCGCCGGATCCCCAAAGTTCCAACTCCAGGCCGCTACCGAAAACTTGCCACTGGTCAGGTTGTTGAAGTGCACCAAACCCCCGTTAGAGGCAATACAGGCAGGAGTGGCCGTAAAAGCCAGGGTCGGCACAAAACGATTGTTAACTTCATACAGGTAGGTTGTCAGGCTGCCTCCAAAAGGGGTATAATCCAGCGTGATCTGAACACTTCCGACAGGTACATCGGCACTGGCAGGATTATAAAAATAGCCACTTGCCTGGTCCCCAGTGACACCTAATCCTGAAAACTGGTAAACAGCACCCGGATCAAGGGGTGCCGGGATCAGGGGATAGGGTGCATCATTCTTACATACAGATTCGGGCAGTCCCTCTATGATAATCTGTCCCCAAGCAAAACCGCTTATCAGCAGCAGGATCAATGAGATAAAAAGAACCCTTGTGTTTTGCATCACTATTTGATATCTGGTTAAATAAGCCATTACAAATCCCCTGTTTCACTGGTTTTTATCAAAGAGATTACACTGTTCGTCCCAAAGCTGTTTATTCCCAGCAGTACGATTCCCCTGTCCATGCCAATACCAATATCGCTTCCTGCCTGAACCCCGGAGCTACCATAGGAAACCTGTTCTGCCACGGTGTACCCTGAGGAAAGGAACTGCAGGAAAATATTAGTACTGCTTTCCATTACCCTGGTTCCAACAATGGCATACCTGCCATTCGCTGTTTTAATCATTCTCTTCCCTATAAGGTCTGCATTACTCTCAGAAATGGTTGCAACCAGCTCCGAATTTGTGATATACAATCCATCCTTCTCAAGGGCGTATATCACCATCTCAATTTTGCCTGAAGCATTGACCCTGTTTCCAAGAACCAGGTAATTGTTAGCGACCTCCTCAACAATACAGCTTCCGAATTCATCAAGCTCCCCCGAAAGGTTCTTAATCAGCGGGCTCAGATCATCTCCAAAAGTGAGCATAAGAATATCTGTCCCCTCACTATTTGATTTATCAAAGGTGCATACACACATATAGTCTCTGCCAGTACTTACCAGGTAGTTGGCAGTTGCGTTCTCGGCATTGGGATTGGGGAAATTAAGACCAAGTGGTATGGAATCTCCCTCTTCGGTGACCCCCATGACAAGAATTTTCGATCTGCCGCTTTTAACCTGGGACCCTGCCAGCATGAACCCCGGACCAATCATTTCAATGGAATGAAGTATCTGTTCATCTTCCTTCGAACCATAGCTTTTCTGCCACAACTCCTCTCCGGATGCTGAAGTCCTGACCAGGAAAATATCCTTTTGCACGGTCTGCGATCCTGCTACCGGACGTTCCACAAATCCACTTAAAAGAAAACCGTCCGATCCTCCCTGAATAACAACCATGGAGTTTGCCCCCGCTTCCAGTCCCTCCTCGGTATAGGAACGTGGAAAACCACTTTGCATGTTTCCGTACTTATCGGTAACAATCAGCACCATTCTTCTACCGCTTCCCGAAGTGCTTATGGTACCACAGATGGCATATCCGCCATTATTCAACACCTCTACCTCTCCCGCTTCGTCCATGAGATAGTTGCCATAGAATTTTACAAACTTCTCGGCCTGGGCAGATGAGATGTCCTTATCACAGGAGCTTAATACAATTGCCAATAAACTAATAAGGATTGTATATCTCATGTCAGAGGTCCTCCTTTTTTGAAATATCCCAGCAAATTCCGGCACAGATACTTATCTGATGTAGACGAAAATCACTGTCAACATGATAGAGCAGCCAGTTCAGATCATTATTCTGGTATCTGTCCTCCACCCGGTTCGACTTAAAAATGCCTGGCGTGAAACGGAATTCCGCGTAGAAAAAGGATCTGTTAAGGGGTAGCCGTAGTCCCGCGCCTGCCATCAACGAAAGATTGATCTGTTTCCTCGAACCTTTAACATCCGTTTTTTCCACAGACACATCGCTCCCCGACTGTTCATAAGTCCGGGTTCCGGACCCGGAAGCAGAAAACAGGAAATCTGCCACCAGTCCAGCCCTAACATAATAACTTAATGCCTGACTTTCCGGATTCAGTTTGAAAATCACCGAGACAGGAAGCTGAAGATGATTGCCGCTTTCGATGTACTTGTAAGATGTGAATGACAGAGGTGTGGCAGAATATTTGAATCGGGTAAGGTTGTAGAGCAGGCCCGCAGAGAAATCAAAGCGCTCATTAAACAGGTAATTGGCCGTGGCTCCTATCTGAAATCCTGGTCCCATCCCAAAATGTCCATTGTCCTGACCAGGATCTCCAATACTATACCTTTCAATCACCTGCGGAATGGTTCCGTTGGCTCCGACCTGAAATCCAAGTGAATGTCCGCTGACGCCCAGGACTTTTTCCCGTCTAACTTTTCCGGGACGGGTACTTACTGAATCTCCTTCCGGCACATAAGCCTCAAGATCATCCGGATCAACTCCTCTGCCCAGCAAATGTGTATTCAGCAGGAGAACGAATTCGGCAGGGTCGGTATTTCCGGCCCTGTAATCCGGATATTCATCCAAAAAGCGATTCATCAGTTTATCGGCCACCTGGGGGACGTGATCGAAGAGGTAAGAATTGATCACCAGCTTATATGCATCCCTCCTGGGACCACCTGTTAAACCTTCGGGGTCCAGACAGGGAAGCAATAGATCAGGGATCAGCTCAACCATCCCCGCTGCATATGCCTCTTTGGCATCTTCTAGCAGGTAGGTGCAGCCCTCCAAGTCTTGTGCCGTCAAAGTCTGATATGCAATAGACAGAAGTAAGAAAAAGAGAATCCGTTTGGTCATATAAGCTTGCTTTTAATAAATCATCTCGGACAGGTCTCTTCGTAGGGGATATCCTCTCCGAAGTATTGGTTCCACTCCTCCATGGTCAGGTTCCTTCCAAATAAAGAACAGAAATCCCTTGCCATCTGTTCGGGTTCTGTAGGCCTTCCAACCATCCTGGGATATGCTACGCTTCCTGTATAAAAAAAGCTGCTGTTTCTGTTGAAACAGAGGGAGAGGACAAATCCATTGTTCTCGGTAAAAACCAGGGGCGGATTATCCACGTTTTGCATATTCCACATGTACACATTTCCATCGTGGGAAGCGGCCACCAGGAACTTCCCGTTGGGACTGAATTCTAAGGCGGACACCCGGGCACCTGGACCGTACAAGCGGGCGAATATGGTTCGTCCGTCTCCTGACAGAATCCTCACCGAACCATCGAGGTGCCCGGTTGCCAGGTACCGTTCTTCCGGACTGAATGCCAGAGCTCTCAATGGATTGCCACCAAAATTGTTTACCTCGGATAACTGAGACGAATTACTCACATTGAAACTATATAATTTCCCGTTCCTGGTGCCAAACATGGCCTTCGATCCATCGTCGGAGGTAACCAGTGCAGTAGGCCTGTCTGGTAATGTGACCAGAGTGGTGCTGCTAAAATTGTTATAATCCCATTTTAAGATCCGGTTGCTTGTCCCTGCACTTAAAAAGCTTCCTGAATTTCCCAGGTTCTGAATGTAAAGAACCTCCTCACCCTGGTCCACATTCTGATGGACCACTTCACCCTTGTTTTCCAGCTCAATGAAAAGCAATCCACCCCCGTTGGTTCCTACTGCGGCTATCCTCTCATCCGGACTCACTCCCAGGCACTCGTTGTTCAGCCCTGTGCCCTTTAGTTCAATCTGTGCTGAACGGTCGGCCAGATTTCCGGAGAGGATCTTGATGCTTCCATCGCTGCTGGCAATGAGAATACTTCCCGTTCTGTCGAGCCATTTCATGGCTGTCACAGAGTTCCTCAGGTTGGGATAAATATTGTAGGCAGCTGAAATCAGTTTCTTGCGTGCTTCATAGAGCCCTTTATAAATTCCCGGTTCATAGGGGTCGCCTCTATATCTCAAATTCATTTTATATGCCTGGTAGGCCAGCAAGCCCTGCAGATCTGGATCTCTTGAGATTCCGATACTCTGCTCGGCCACATCCCGGACTATATTGAGCTCAACTGGCCCGTAAACAGCTGCATTACTGCTGTTTCCTGACTGGGTATTGTTGTTTTCCGGGGCACTCTCCTGGATGTTCTCTTCTTTAGGTTCATCCCCGGGCGAATCGGAAACAGCTTCGTTTTCCTCCAGCTGCTGCTTGGCATCATCCCCTGGCAAGCCCTGCTCCACTAGGGACTTTTCCAATTCCACCTCTCCTGTTTCCACTTGGATTCCGGTCTGCTGATCAATATTATCCTGTCTACCGGATTGCTGTAAGGCATTTCGGTCAACGGAAGGTGTCTCAGGAACTCGCCTCGTGGTCTCCCGTGCATCCAAGAATGCACGATTATCACGTTGTTCCAGGGCATCCGTCTGACTTTTTGAAAGCAGGAAAACCAGTAAAACTATCACCGCAGCAGCCCCGATGAAAATGGCGATGGAACGGGTCATGAGTCTTTTTCTCTTTAGCAAAGTCACCTTCCGTTCCTCGTTGGTGGTATACTCCTCCTCACTGGTACTCAGGAACACCATTGTCCTTTCGAAGGCAGGATCGAACTGAGCACCCCAGGCCGGATTGGGATCCTGCAAATCTCTCCAGGCAACGGCCAACTGAAGCTCCGGGGGCTTCCAGAGTTCAACCCTCCCCTGCTGATAGTTAAAGGCTGCTTCAGATAATCTCATGTACATATGTATGGACTCTGCCTCCTCATCTACCCATTTCTTTAACCTGTCCCAGATGGGAATCAGACACTCATGAGATAATTCCATCTGGCTTCCCGAAGTAAGTCTGGCAGTACCATGGGGGCCTAGGATCGGTCCACCGGTATTCCTAAAAATTTCTGCTACCTCTATCGCTTCACTAAGGCTGCACTGAGCAATTCTGGCGATATTTTCCAGTGAGCAGTGCCAGCCTATGTACTCCAGATTTTCGGAGCTGAAGGCGATGGATTTAAACATTCGCTCGCAAATAACCTTTTGCCGGTATTCGAGCGCATCATATGCATCCTCAAGTTGCCGGCTCCATTTGCCATCAAATGCTCCTGTGGCCTGAAAATCTTCAAGAGAGATGGGCTGGTCGGGTTGTCCCTTCTCCACCCAGTGATTCCAGGTATAGTGGAGAGCGTATTGAAGATAGGGAAGTTGGGGATTCACCTCTT
>SPBY01000092.1 GCA_004525825.1 Bacteroidia bacterium | reverse complement strand
TCGTAAAGGACATGGAAACCACTGGTTCCATGGAAGCCGCTTTTTCTGGCCTGCTGAATTTGTCCAGGAAGGCACCAATCTTATTTGCAATCCTGCTGTTTTCAATGGTGTAGCTCACATTGACGAACTCTGCTTGATCTTCTTTAGCAGAGATTGAGCGCTGGCTGGAAGCAGTTATTGCCAGGGCAAGCAGCGCGATGCTAAAGATTAGGTTAAGTGTTTTCATGACTCTTGCTTTTTTTAGATTTAAACTTGAAACGTTACGTGCATAACTCGTGCCAAACTTTGTAAATAACACATAAACAAAGAGATAAAACTGTATTATGTATATATTAACGGGAATTGATTCTGAACGGTAGTGTGACAGGAGTGTACGTATGCGTACATCTTGAATGAGGGAATGGAATGAAAAAACCGCCCGAATGGGGCGGTTTTGAAATATATAGTTGGTACGCAGAGCTATGTAAAGGGGCTACATCCAGGACGTGGTCATCCACTCCTCCACTTCGATTTCGTCTTCCGAATAAAAGGGAACAGTCATCCACAATTCCATAATAGGGTCCACTTCATAATAGTTACTTTCAAAAGGAGTCGTCATCCATGATTCTACTACCATATCGGTCTCCATCGGTCCAAAATAGGTTCTGGCTGCCAGGGTTGCTTCAAATGTGTCACCATAAGCTCTTCTTTCCGGGAATTCAGTCAGGTGGTGCTCCAGGCGGTTGTTTGTTGAGTTATAGGCGACTTTATAGAAAAGGATGCTCCCATCGCTTTGCGAGAGCAATTGTCCAAAGGTAATGCTTGTCAGTGCAATCCCCACAATGCTTAATATGATTTTAAAAGATTTCATGTCCCTTGCGTTTGAATGTTAATGTGTCTGTTATATAGTTTCATATAATGTGCCAAAAATTATAATGATCTTAATATCAATTAAATAGAGCATGGCCTATAAGTGTTAAAATTGGCTAATTGTGACCGAATGTCCGACATGTGTGTTCGTTTACGCACAAGCCATTTACACCTCTGTTTCGGCCTCGGTATTTCATTTTTATTTTTCTTTTATCTGAAGCATCTTTTATCTGATTCTGTTGTCTATTGGATAGTATAAGAACACATAGGTTTAATCATGATGAAGAAAGTGATAAGAATAATAATGGTCGCGGGAGTGCTGGCCATCATGTTTGCAGTTTCGGGATGTTTCTATTATGGTCCGTGCGTGAGTGGATCCGGTCCGGTGATATCTGAGGTACGAGGTATCGTAAACTTCTCAGGCGTAAGCAACACCGGCTCATTTGATGTGTATGTAATTGAAACGGACACCTTTGGGGTCAAGGTGGTGGCGCAGGAAAACCTTCTGCCCATAATTGAGACCTATGTTTCAGGGAGCATGCTGATTGTAGAAACAAAGAACAGTGCATGTTACAAGTCAAGTTCACCCGTTGAGGTATATGTCTCACTGCCTGAATTGAATCACCTGAGCCTTTCCGGTTCCGGGAAGGTAAAGGCCGATGTGGCAGCAAGTCCTGAAGTAGAAATCTCCAATTCTGGATCGGGAATGATGGAGATTGACACGGTATATGCTGAGTCTTACATGGTCAGCAATTCTGGATCGGGATATATCTCTGTTGACGGTACTTATACCGATGAAGCAGATATGGTGCAGTCTGGTTCGGGAACCATAGTAGGCGGATTCTTCTTTGGAACTGCGGATCTTGGAATTCGGCACAGCTCTTCGGGACAGATACATGCAACAGTTCTCGACGGTACAGTGGTGGATGTCATCCTGAGTGGTTCAGGAAGGGTGGAGCTGGCAGGAGATGCAGTTTTGGCAGAATATACCTTGAACTCAACAGGCCGGGTGGATGCCCTGAATCTTGAGGTTCCGGATGTGGATGCCACCAATACAGGTTCAGGACATATATTTGTGTGGGCGATCGATTTTCTGGATGCCACCATCACAGGATCAGGGGATATTATATACCGGGGGAGTCCCACAGTTTCCTCTACAATCACCGGATCAGGGAGTGTCAGACCCTATTAGGGTCCGGCCCCCTCAATGACTATTACAATTTCGCCCTTTACGCTTCCTTTGCTGAAGTATTGAGCAAGTTCCGGAAGGGTACCCCTGACGGTTTCCTCATGAATTTTTGTTAGTTCCCTGGAGACCGATCCTTTTCTGTCCTGACCAAAATACTCTGTCATTTGGGTCAGGGTCTTTACCAGCCTGTAGGGCGATTCATAGAGGACCATGGTACGGGTCTCTGTGGAAAGTTCTTTCAGTCGCTTCTGTCTGCCCTTCTTTTGCGGAAGAAATCCCTCGAACACAAATCGTTCTCCAGGAAGCCCTGAATTGACCAGAGCAGGCACAAATGCTGTGGGTCCAGGCAGTGATTCAACCTCAATTCCCTGATCGATACAGGCTCTGACCAGCAGGAAGCCCGGGTCTGAAATACCGGGAGTGCCGGCATCGGTGATCATGGCTATGGAGCTACCTCCCATGATTCGTTGCACAATGCTTTCCACCGTGCGGTGCTCATTGAACTTGTGGTGCGAATGAACAGCTTTGCTTATCTGCAAATGTTTCAAAAGGATTCCCGATTTGCGGGTATCTTCTGCCAGGATAAGGTCCACCTCCTTTAATACCTCGATGGCCCTGAGGGTGATATCGCCTAGATTGCCAATGGGTGTCGGGACCAGGTAGAGCTTCGGCATGCTGTCACCTGAGGTATCTGCGTTTGACAAGACCTGCAAGGATCTCCACACCTTCGTGTTCCATGGACTCTGCAAAGTGTTCTTGCAGCAATCTGGATGCACTCTGGTAATTCTCAGCGGTATCCAGCCTGCTGATGAGGCTGCTGAAACCATCCGAATTGCCATCAAACAGTTCCCTTATAATCAGAAACCTGTCATTAATGCCAATATTCCGGCCGATGTTATCAATGGCTTGTCCAATCAATTTTGTATCCAGGTGATCACCGCGGGTCCCCGCCAGGTTTTCATTGATGCTCGATTCCACCTGGAATTTTTTGGCCAGGATGGGAGAATCTTCAGTATCGGGTTTGGAAGTTTCCGGGGCTATAGTTTCTGACTTATCTGCAGAAGGATCCAGGGGAGGAACCGGCTCCGTATGTACCACTGTTTCCGGCTCAGCTGGTTCCGGCTCAGGTACCGGTTCCGGCTCAAGTACCGGTTCTGGCTCAGGTACTGGTTCCTGCTCTGGCTCGTGTACCGGTTCCGGCTCAGGTTCAGCCGCCGGCATACCGTTGAGCGATTTGTCGATCAGTTCATTTAACTTGTCTGCTTTTATCATGGTAAGGATCTCGTAGACGTTCCTGAGTTTCGACATGGCCAGGTCCAGTTCTATGGCCGATGCATCCTTAGAATTCTGGAGGTTGCCCACAAGTTTTTCGATATCTTGTATATCTTTAGTGAGGATTTCAATGGTGTATTTAATATCCATAGGTTTCTGAGATTATGGTACAGGGGTACTACAAAACTAACGATAATCTTCATATAATCTTGTATCATGTTTCTTGAAAACACTTCAGGCAAGACCACAGGCCATGGATGGATTGAAGTGATCACCGGGTCTATGTTTTCTGGAAAAACCGAGGAGCTGATCCGGCGGCTCCGGAGGGCCAGGTTCGCCAAACAGAATGTGGAGATTTTTAAACCCAGGATAGAAGTAAGGTATGCGCAGGAAGAGGTGGTTTCTCATGATGAGAATGCAATCCATAGTACCCCTGTGGATTCATCCGCCAATATCCTTCTTCTGGCCAGCGGAGTGGAAGTGGTGGGCATCGATGAGGCACAGTTTTTTGATGATGGCCTGGTGGACGTATGCAATCAACTGGCCGATCAGGGGGTGAGGGTGATCATCGCAGGACTCGATATGGATTTCAAAGGGATTCCTTTTGGTCCCATGCCGGGCTTACTGTCCATTGCTGAGTACGTAAGCAAGGTTCACGCCATATGTGTAAGGTGTGGCAACCTGGCACAATACACACACAGGTTGTCGGAAGATGATAAACTAATAGTGCTGGGCGAAACGGATATTTATGAACCTCTTTGCAGAGTGTGTTTTGCCGGAACCAAACCGAGAAGATAGCCATTCATGAATCTGGATTGGACACTGAAAGAGATAGCTGCAGAGATCCATGGCACTCTGCATGGCAGGGGTGATTTGAATATCTCTACTCTGGCAATTGACAGCCGAACTATGGCCACTGGCGGGGAATCACTTTTCATTGCCCTGGTGGGTGAGCAGCGCGACGGTCACAACTATATAGCTGAACTCTATGAACGCGGGATCCGTGCTTTTCTTATCTCTTCACTTCCCAAAAGCAATGAGTACCCTGAAGCCAGCTTCTGTTTGGTGGAAAATACCTTGGACGGACTGCAGGCTTTGGCTTCAGTCAGGCGTCTCCGCTTTGAAGGTGAGGTGCTTGCCATTACCGGGAGCAATGGAAAAACCATTGTCAAGGAGTGGATCCATCAGTGCATGGGCGATTCAATCAGGACCTACCGAAGCCCCAAAAGTTTCAACAGCCAGGTTGGGGTCCCACTCTCTGTATGGGGAATTGGACCCGGATATGATCTGGCGGTCATCGAGGCTGGAATATCTCAGCCTGGAGAGATGGAAAAGTTGCAAGCCATTATCAAGCCAGATATTGGCATATTTACCCATTTGGGGACGGCTCATCAGGAACATTTCCTTAGCCTGGAGGAAAAAACAAGGGAAAAAGCAAAATTGTTTTCAGCCTGTAAGAAGGTGATTTGCAGATCCGATTCTAAGGTGAACGGAACCCCCCTTGTGAATCTTCTTAAGAACCCGGAGTCTGAAATTGTGGACTGGAGCCTGCAGGGGGAGGCCCGGTATTGTTTCACAATCACCGGGAGGAGCCATACACAAACCCTCCTTGAAGCTAGCACTGGCGGACAGAAAGTGAATTTTGCGCTGCCTTTCGGGGATGATGCATCCATCGAAAATGCATTGCATGCATTCGTTTTTTCCGTGGAGCAGGGTCTTCCTTTAAAGCTGGTGGTGGACCGGATCGGTGCACTGGAACCAGTGTCCATGCGCCTCGAGATGTTGCAGGGGATAATGGACAGTATTTTAATTAACGACACCTACAACTCTGATACCGGTGGCCTGACTGCAGCGCTTGACCTGATGGGACAACAGGATACCAAGAAAGGGAGAATGGTCATTCTATCTGACCTGCTGCAGAGCGGAATGGAGGAGAAGGATCTCTACACCGAAATAGCTAAGCTGCTCAGGAGCAAAGATGTGGACCAGTTTGTTGGAATCGGACCGGCCCTGAGCAGGCAGGGTGCTTTGTTTCCGGGATCAGCTCTTTTCTATGACAGCACCCTGGAATTTCTGAAGGGAATGGACCGTACGCTGTTCAAGGACAGGATTGTATTGATCAAGGGATCCAGGAAATTTGGATTTGAGCGGATCACCCAGGAACTGCAGCTCAAGACCCACCAGACCAGGCTTGAGACTGACCTGAATGCCCTGGTGGATAACCTGAATTATTTTAGATCCTTGCTGCATCAGGGAGTAGAAACCATGGTCATGGTGAAGGCCCTTTCATACGGTATTGGGAATATCGAAATTGCCAAATTGATGCAATTTCATAAAGCGGATTACCTGGCAGTGGCTTTTATAGATGAAGGCATTGAGTTACGCTTAGCCGGGATACACCTCCCCATCATGGTATTAAATCCCGATCCATCTGGATTCGCTTCCATGCTGGATCACCACCTGGAGCCGGAGATCTATAATATCAGAGGAATCAAGGCCCTTCACCGTATATTGCATGTACGGGGGATCAGCGAGTTCCCGATCCACGTGAAACTGGATACGGGCATGCACCGCCTGGGATTTGGGAAGGATGAACTGAAGGAGGCAATCCCCTGGCTTCAGAAATCAGAGTTCCGTGTGGCCTCAGTATTTACTCACCTGGCTGCCACCAGCGATAGTGCTCATGATGGATTTACGCGGGAGCAGGTAAAGCGATTTGAGCAAATGAGCAATTTCCTGAGCGATATACTGGGGGATCCCTTCAAGCGGCATGTTTTGAATTCGGCAGGTATTGAGCGTTTCTCTGATTTACAGTATGACATGGTGAGACTGGGCATCGGCCTCCATGGTATTGGAATTTCTTCTTCGCTCAGACCGGTGAGTTCATTTAAAACCACAGTGTCTCAGGTCAGGACTGTTCCTGCCGGGGAGTCTGTGGGATATTCCCGACGAGGAGTGACCGAGAGGAGCAGCAGGATCGCCACCATACCGGTGGGATATGCAGATGGTTTTCATCGCGAGCTGGGCAATGGGAAGGGACAAGTATATATCAATGGCGCAAAGGTTCCGACCATTGGGGAAGTTTGCATGGATATGACCATGATAGACGTAAGCGGAACAGATATAGCTGAGGGGGATATGGTGGAGATATTCGGAAAGCAACAGACGGTTTCAGAACTGGCTGAGAGGGCAGGAACCATCCCTTACGATATTTTAACCTCCATCCCCGAGCGGGTGAAAAGAGTATATTTGCAGGAGTAGCTATGAAAGTCAGGATATCAGCAGTTATTATCACATTCAATGAGGAGCGGAATATCGAGCGCTGCCTGAAATCACTCCTTGGTGTGGCAGACGAAGTGCTTGTGGTGGATAGTTATTCAACTGACAGAACAGAGGAAATCTGCAGAAAATACAATGTACATTTCATCAAACACAGGTTCCTCGGCTATAGTGAACAGAAAAACTGGGCCAACCTGCTGGCAGAGTCCCCGTATATTTTATCCCTGGATGCCGATGAAGCCCTCTCGGACAAATTGCGGGCCTCTATTTTAAAGGTAAAGAATAACTGGACCCACGATAGTTATTTTTTCAATCGAATGACCAACTATTGTGGGAAATGGATCAGGCATACGAGCTGGTATCCATCCAGGAAACTCAGGCTGTGGGATACCAGGAAGGGGAGCTGGGGAGGCATGGATGTCCACGAGATGTATTTTCTTCAAAAGGGCGCAAGCAGCCGGTACTTGAAAGGAAATCTGTTACACTACTCATATTACTCAGTAAGTGAACATGTGAATCAGATCAATAAGTATTCAACACTCATGGCCCGGTCCTATTATGAGAGAGGAAGAAGGGTCTGGTTTCTCAGTATCATCCTCCATTTGCTCTGGAGGTTTATCAAGGACTACCTGCTTAGGGCCGGGTTTCTCGATGGGTACTATGGTTTTGTTGTTAGTGTGATGTCTTCCCATGAAGTATTCTTGAAATATGTGAAACTCAGGAATATATATAAGGAGGTGGAACAAAACAAAAGAAAGATCATCTGTTTTGTCAACACCCAGCGATCCTGGGGGGGAGGAGAAAAATGGCAACAGGATGTGATTGCCGACCTGAACAAGCAGGCCTTCCATCCCATTTGTATCTCTTCCTTATCAAGCGCGCTGACCCGGCGCCTGAAGGGCATGGGAATATCCGGGTACGTGATGCGGATATCCAAGATGAGTTTCCTGGATCCATTGAAGATACTGAAGTTGGTCAGGATCTTCAGAAGAGAAAATATAGGGACTCTTGTGACTAGCGTGTCGGACGATATGAAAACAGCCTCCATTGCTGCAAAATTAGCGGGTGTCCCAAATATTATTTATAGAAGAGGCATTGCCATCCCGGTGCATAACTCTCCCATCAACCGGTATATCTTTAGAAGGGTATTAACCAGAATTATCGCCAATTCGCAAGAGACCAAGAGGACCATTCTTGCCAACAATCCCTCACTGGTGCCCGAGGATAAAATCAATGTAATCTATAATGGCATTCATCTTTTAGAATTCAAAAGAGACATTGAGCCCTTATACAGGCGTATGGAAGGAGAGATTGTCCTCGGATGTGCTGGTCGTCTGTCGGTCGAAAAAGGACATGGGCTCCTGTTGGAAATGATGGTGCATTTGAATGAGAAGGAGATCCCCTGCAAACTCCTTTTGGCGGGAGAAGGAAAACTTTCTGAGGCTCTGAACAGCAAGGCCAGAAGTCTTGGGGTGGACCATCTGGTGGAGTTTCTGGGATTTGTGGACAACATGCCCTCTTTTTACAACTCCATCGATATTTTTATTCTGCCGTCTCAATTTGAAGGATTTGGATACGTTCTGATCGAGGCCATGGCTAGCGGGAAACCGGTGGTGGCCTTCGATGTAAAATCGTCGGGTGAGATTGTGGACCATGGTAAAACAGGTTATTTGGTTCCCCTCAATCGGGTGAGGGACATGGCCGACCGGGTAATGGAACTGGCAGATGATAAGGTGCTTCGTGAAAGGATGGGAGAGAATGGAAGTGCAAGAGTGAAAGATCTCTTCTTCTTCGAAAAGAACATGAAGGAAGTTACTGCTTTGCTGTTGCCTGCTTCTCTGTAAAATCCTTATAAGAATGTTTCCACCTGCGGTGGGACCAGAGCCAGTAGGCAGGCTCCTCCCGGATCAGATCTTCTAGAATGCGCACATGACGCTCCGTAATTTCATGCGCTTCCATTTTCCCCGGATCCTTGCAAATAAGCTCCGTCTCCACCTCATACCTTCCTCTTTTGATCTTCCTTATTTTTAGAAATACCACAGCAGCATCCAGCTTTTTAGCCAGTTTTTCAGAGCCCAGGTAGACCGGAGTATCGATACCCATAAATTTGGTCCAGTATTGAATTTGGCGAAACATGGGGCTCTGATCACTCAAATTAAGAGTAATCACCGGGATCTTCTGGCTTTTTAATTCGAAAAGTTTCCGGACTATCTGTTCCATGGGGGTAACTATTCCTCCAAACCGGGTCCTGTTCCGGGTGACCATCCTGTCAAAGTACTTATTCCTCAGCGGTTTGTAAATGGCCACAAAGGGGTATTCTGTAACCAGGCTCAGGGTCGAAAGATATTCCAAATTGCCATAGTGCCCCAGAACTGCCATGACCTGTTTGCCGGATGCATGAAGCTCATGCAATACTTCGAGGTTTGTAT
>SPBY01000231.1 GCA_004525825.1 Bacteroidia bacterium | reverse complement strand
CGAAGGCAAATTATTTAAATAGAATAAATCCAGAGCCCCCATTATCAAATAATTGTCTGAAATGGATGGATCAAGGGAAATGGAATATTCAATCAAAGGCCGGGCTTTCTCAACTGTTTTAACAGCAAAGTCAGCATCAGCCATAAGATCGGGTTCTCCGTTTAGTATGTGAATCCACGCTAACAAAGTATATGCCTGGGCATACTTCGGGTCTAATTCAATGGCATGTTCTAACATATTAATACTCTCTGTAATGCCATCTCTTGTTAAATCGAAATATTTAGCTTTGGCCTGTAGAAATAGGTTAAAAGCCTCAGGATTTTTAGTGTTTATTTTGTTGAGGTTTGTTTTTTCCTCTGAACTGAGTTCAATATTTAATTCTGCTACCACCTGTTTAGCTATGTCATTTTGTATTTTTAATGTGTTGGAAAATAAATCATCATATCGATCGCTCCAAATTATCAAATCGGTTTCTGGATTCACAAGTTCCATTGAAAGCCGAACACTATCGACATATTTTCGTGAAGTCCCGAATAAAATAAATGATACTCCCAATTCTGCCGCAATATCCTTAGAACTTTTATCCGTATTTTTATATTTCCTGGTCGAGGAAAATGCTATCAGGCGGAATTGATGCACTTTTGCCAGTTCATCAATTATTTCCTGAGTAACACCATTTGAAAACCATTCAAGCTGTGCGTCCTGGTTCAAATTATATAGGGGCAATACAGCAATGGATATTTCGTCTGTATCAAGCGCTTCAACAACTTCACTACTTTCCATCTTTGCCTCTATATTGCCAGGCGAATTCCTGAATAGGTTGAATACCAGCAGGACTACAACCATTGACAATGAAGCTATAATAACTTTATTAAGGCGGTTGCCGGTTAACTTTGATCTTGGTGCTTCCTGATCAATATCCTCCGTTTTCTTAATGCCTTCCCGGTTAATATCATAGATCCATGAAAAAACTAAATTGATTGGAAAGCCAATGATAAGTATAATCAGAAGCACCTTCATAAAATAGGCTGGTGCATTAAAGGTAGGAAACACCACTGATGCTACCTCGGCAATTACCCATGCCACTATTAAGTAAGCAATGCCTGCTTTGAATACATTGCGTCTTTTAAGTTCATCTATGTATTTTTTCAGATTCATGTATTCATCACAGTTAGTATTGCTTAGTTATGCAATTGGTAACAACAAGCCAGTAGTAGTTTTGTTTCTAAGCTTAATGAGACATAGATAACAATAATGAAGTCGATAAACAAGGGTGGCAACACATAAACCCTGAAAAAGGTATGCCTCACGATGACCGGACAGAACTGAAGTACCAGATAGCATTGACAATGGTAGTATTCCATAGGACAGTCTTATTTAGTCATGTGCAATGAAATAATAATCGGAGATATTATGAATCGCTGAATGATCTAACGCCCGCTTATGTTTACTAAGAAATCAAGTATATATCACCATCTCCCTTTCGGCATCCCAACCCATTCCCTTCACATAAACATTATAAAGCCCTGGTTGAGAGAATCCATCCCATACAAGCTCATGTTTTCCGGGTTCAAGTCCTTCTGCTTCCATGCGCCAGACTAATTCACCATGACGGTTCAGAATATCCACATAAACATCACCCTTTTCCGGAACAGAAACCTCCATTACAACCTTATCATTTGAATCAGTACCTAGAGCCCTAATTGAAGGGGGATCAGGCTGGCTAACCTTTCCTGTTGCTTTCCATGAACCATATTCGAAAGGTTCATCGCATATATGATATGTATCTTCGTCAAATCCATACGTATTTCTTCTAAGATAGGCTGTCAGAAGAGGAGTCCTTTTAAGAGAATCAAGATTCACTTTTTCTGCCTTACCATCTTTCCAGAGATATACCGGTATATCGAAAGGATCAAGAACGTCTGAAAGACCACGTTCAATTCCAATATGGAAAAGCCCGAAATTCCCGGGTTCATGGCCGCCAAGCCAATGTGCTATAATGTCAACCCTGAATGCATCCTTCCCGAAAATCACCTGATTACTCATATAAGTTTTGCCTTTATTTTCATGAGGCCCCCTTCCGAAACCGTCGCCATCAAGCCCATATATTCCTTCAACAATATTTATTCCTGTCGGAGTAACACTGTAAGAATCAAGCATCCGCTGAACCCATTGCTCCATAAATAAACCGCCGGTATAGGGTGGAATGTCCATCAGACTGTCCCATCGTGGAATGCCGGCAGCCATATGTTTCCTGTAAAGCTCCTCGACCTTATCCATATAATCCGGCTGGAAAAACTGATGATATCGTTTGTCGTATGATTTAAAAATATTCTGATGGCCACCACAGAACTGGTGAAATTTTCTACCTGCAATCCCCTGCAGGTTCTTAATCGAACCAGTAAGCCCCATCCGATGCGTTTTGAATTTTGCAATATTGATAAGGAAGGTGTCGGGGGCATTCATAGGGGCCATAAATCCCACCTTTTTAAAAACGACTCCGTCAACTTCCTTGAAAATCACGTCATCAGGCTCTAAATCCCAGTAATCCCTAGAAGATAGATCCCTTAGATCGAAATTGTTTCTTTCCGCCATCGCGGTGTACCCGCTGGACTCCCAGAATTGAGGACAGGCACATTCCCTTAAGGAATAATTCTGGGGGCCTCTGTTTTTTACACCCTTTAAAAATCCTTCAATATAGTTAAGGTCAGTAGTAATACCCAGCTTCGATACCGGATCAGACCCGGGCCTGCCGGTGCATGTCCAGTTAGGTTTACAGTTTACATGGGTAGAATTTGAGTATCCTTCCCCATCTGCTGTTTTTACAAATATCTCACTGGCAAGCTTATATGCAGCATCAGATATTGGCTTAGCGTCTGTTTTCTCTTCTACCGACGTAAGATTGATAAAAACTGCTTCGGGATGTTCTTTTATAAATGGGTGAAGGTCAAATCCATCTGTTTTTGATGGTACAGTATTTGCCATGGTTGTGTAACCTGGTACTACAAGTCCAGCTACTCCTGCTGCAGAGGATACTTTTATAAAGTCACGCCTTTTCATCTTCAGTGAAATAGGATGGTACAGTAAATATACAAATCTTAATCAAAGTCAGGATTTATATAACATCAACTGTTACTTGCCAATCTTTGTAAGGGGTAGCTTTTGTATATTTAGGTAATCAAAAAATAATTCTGTATTCAAGTTCATAAACTTCAATGAAAAATATCTTCGGACCCGGAAACCAGTTGACTGCTGCTGTAATTATTGTTATAGGGTTAATTTCAATGCCTGAATATCTCGTGAATGGGCAGATATCTACTGTTAATGGAAAAGCTGGTAAGCACTCAAATGGCATAGGGATTTCAGTAAAGAATGTTAATTCTGTTGTTGTGGATAATGATAATATTAAATGGTTTAGTACTGATGTCGGAATTGTAAGTTTTGATGGGAATAACTGGAAACTGCATGAGGACAATAAGAGTTTACCAAACCAGAATCTGAAAGGTCTTACTTATGTTGATAATCCTGAAGGACCAGAACTCTGGATTGCTTCACCCAATGGAGCTACTGTCACCAAACTACCAATTGATGACAAGACAGATGCCATTACTTTTAATCCTGAAAATGCCCCCCTTATTAGCAAAGATGTACTTGGTATTGCAGCAGGAAAAGATACCATACGCTGGATTGGTACAGATAAGGGAGTATCGGCCCTGAGCAATGATAAATGGCTAACTCCTGATTATGACATGCATTACCCTGAAAGGATGTTTATGTTATTCCCAATTACCTCAATGGCTACTAATCTTAAAGGAGATTCACTCTTTGTAGGAACTGCGGGTGCGGGTATTGCCAGAGTTTACCGTGATGATGTAGATGGAATTTCAGGTGCATCCGTTTATGCTCAATGGGGACCTATTGACCTGCCTTCTGACAATATCCAGAGCATCTTCATAGCACCTGATGGAACAAAATGGTTTGGCACAGAAGAGGGAGTTGCCAGGCATACTGGTAATAACACACTTGATAACTGGACTGTTTATACTACTGATGATGGCCTTGTCGATAACTTCGTTCAGGTAATTAGTGGTGATAAGAAAGGTAACATTTGGTTCGGGACAAAAGCTGGAATATCTGTTTTTACAGGCTCGTCGTGGATCTCCTATACCACAGACAACGGACTGGCCAGTAACAATATACTCTCCATTGCCACTGACAACAATGGAAGTGTTTGGATTGGAACAGATGCTGGAATTACCAGTTATGAAAACGAGAAATTTATCAATTACTAATGCGAAATAAGGATTAATTAAAATTCTTTCAAATCCGGTCATCGATAACCAGGGCTGCTATAACATCAACCCTGTAAAAGATGTCGCAAAATTCCCATCCAGAACTACTATACCAGATCGCTCTTACCATGGTCCCGGCCATTGGACCCGTAACAGCCCGAAAACTGATCGAAAAGATTGGATCTGCAAGGGGGATTTTCAAAGAGAAAAGCGAAATCCTCCAGAAGATACACGGCATAGGACCACGCATGGCGCAATCCTTCAACACCTCTGATCTTCTCATGCAGGCAGAAAAGGAGTTGGAATTTCTGAGAAAGCACCGTATATCTGCTCTCTATTATAAAGATCCCGGATATCCGGAACGGCTGAAAGAGTGTGCCGATGGCCCCATCCTGCTCTATGCCCGGGGGGACGAAGGACTTAATCCATCCAGGTCCATCAGCGTGGTGGGAACCCGGCAGGCCTCCAATTACGGAAAGGAACTTTGCCGTGCCATTGTTCTGGGCCTATGTGCTCATCTGGAAGATCTTGTGATTGTGAGTGGGCTGGCATTCGGGATTGATGTGATCGCCCACCGGGCTGCCCTGGAAGGAGGTATACCCACGGTGGCCGTGCTGGGTCATGGCCTAAGCACTATATATCCCCATGCCCATCGCGAAACCGCCAGAAGAATCAGTCAGCAGGGCGCCCTGGTCACCGACTTCCATTCGGGCATGGGTCCTGAACGAAACAACTTCCTGAGGCGAAATCGGATCATTGCAGGCATGGCAGATGCCACCCTGGTGGTAGAGTCCGCAGCAGCAGGGGGATCTTTAATCACAGCCAACATGGCCAACTCCTACGACCGGGATGTCCTGGCAGTCCCGGGCCGCACTATCGATCAAAGATCCAGGGGATGCAACAACTTGATCCGTAACCAGGTCGCTGCCCTGGTCGAATCGGCCGAGGACGTGCTGCACCACCTGAATTGGAAAAGCGATACTCCACAGGAAGCACGGACGCTTTCTCCGAATAACATATTTACCCGGGAAGAAATGAAACTGTTGGAACTTATTCAGCAATTTCACCCGGTGGGACCCGGTGACCTCAGCATCCATTCAGGTCTTCCCATCCATGTGGTTTTATCCCTGCTTACCGAAATGGAACTTAAACAATGGATCGCAGTGGAACCGGGAAATCTCTACCAGCCACGCATCTGTCTGGCATAGCTTATCCGGCAGGTAACCATGTTATTTTGACAATGTTTAATGACATGCAATACATATGATAAAGGGCAGGCCTAACTGAATGAAATAATTTTAGATTTGCGGGCATTAGTAACCATTAAACATGCAACATGGATCCAAAAGTTGAACAATTCATGGCCCGCATCAAGGCCAAGAACCCGTCAGAACCGGAATTTCACCAGGCAGTCCACGAAGTGGCTGAAT
>SPBY01000705.1 GCA_004525825.1 Bacteroidia bacterium | reverse complement strand
CCCAGGTTCCCTGCCACATAATCCATGTCTCCATCCATGTCGAAATCTGCTGAAGCCAAAGAGTTCCACCATCCGACTGCTTTCTCGCCGCCAATTTGTATTCGCTGGTCAAGCTTCCCTGATGAATTTTTCAAGAGGGTCAGGGGCATCCATTCCCCGGCCAGAAGCAGGTCGATCCAGCCATCATTATCATAATCGGTCCACAATGCATCACTGATCAGCCCGATTTCTTCCAGCTGCGGTGCATAGGCTTTATTTCCCAAGCTGAAATTCCCCTGACCATCATTGATGAGCAGGTAGCTGCTTACTGGCAATGGATAATGGAAAGGACGTACCCGCCCTCCCACAAAAAGATCGAGATCTCCGTCCCGGTCAAAATCCGCAGCTTTTACGCACGAACCACTGGCAAGGAAATCTGGCAGCGCATCCTCAGCAAGTACAAAGCTCCCGTTCTCGTTCAGGTAAAGTCTGTCCTGGTAGGATGGGTCACTGAGATCAAATTCGTATCCGCCACTCACCAGGTAAAGGTCTTCATCATTGTCATTATCCGCATCGAAAAACAACACTCCAAGTTCTTCTTCCCGTTTGCTTTCCCCATCCACTCCCGGCAAGAGGTCCATATCCAGAAAAGTGCCATTGGATTGCTGAAGGAAAAACCTTCCTTTGTTGAAATGTGAACCTCCCACATAGAAATCGTCCAAACCATCCTGGTTTACATCGGAAACGGCTATGCCCGGACCCAGTTGAGAAAATTTGTGCAAGAGCAAAGCCTGCACGTTAAAATCGATATAGTCGCTTTCGGGATGGGAATAATCCACTCCTGATTCCTTACTTACTTCTTTAAATATCAGGTCTGTTTCAATGGGGAGAGGGATGGCAACTGCCTTGGCATTTTCAAAATTCACCACCAGATTCTGATTGGTTGAAACATGGTAGAGCACCTGTTGCTTTCCACCAGGCCACTCGATTAGTACACTATCCAGAAGAGCCACCTCTCCCAGCCCGAAATGAGCCCCCATCTGGACGGATGAATGGAAGCCCCGAAAAGGGGTGTTTTCCCACATTTGCACCTGGCCCTGATAATAAAGTTCGATAATGGCCCCCAGACCGTTGATATTGTCCTTCCCGCCTTTAAAGTTTACATTCAGCCAGTTGGAATCCTCTCTATCTTCTTCCACCAGCATATTCCGGTAGACAAAAGCGCTGTCATTAATATTATTGACCACATAATCCAGGTCCCCGTCGTTGTCCAGGTCCCCATAGGCTGCGGCACTGGAAAAAGAAGGCTCAGTGATTCCCCAGTCTTCCGAAACCTTTGTAAAATGAGGGATCCCACCCGCATCTTTCAATTGATTCTTGTATGCATAATTATGTATTTTGACGGAAGGAATGAGCTGCAAGGGAATTTCGCGTTCCATGTAATTGCCTCTCATGGTCATGAAATCGCCGAAATCATGGTCGGTGATGTCCTTAGGGAAGCCATTGGTAATGATAATATCCCTGAACTGGTCATGGTCAAAATCAGCCAGCATGGGCGTCCAGCTCCAATCGGTGGCATGAATCCCTGCAAACATGCTCACATCGCTGAATGCAAGTTGTCCGTTATCGGGCCTCTTCCCCAGATTCAACTGCAGGATATTGCGCACATGCTGGAAGGTATATCCGAAGGTTTCATTGTTTAGATAGGATACATAATTGTATGGCTGAAGAAAGACTTTTCTGCGGAGGTTATCCTCAGGCAACATGTCCAGGACGAAGATATCCGCTAGTCCATCGTTGTTCATATCAGCAATATTCATCCCCATGGACGAGTAGCTGGTGTGCTTTAGATACTCCCCGGAACGGTCCGTAAAGGTCCCGTCACCGTTGTTCATATAGAACATGTCCGGCGAATTGTAGTCGTTGGATACATAAATATCCTTCCAGCCATCCCGGTTGATATCTACGATATTCATTCCCAGGCTGAATCCCCCCCTGACGATTCCTGCCTTTGCTGAGACTTCCCTGAAAACGGAGTGTCCGGCTAAGGTGTCATAGCTGTTCTCAAACAATTTGTCAGCATTTACCT
>SPBY01000593.1 GCA_004525825.1 Bacteroidia bacterium | reverse complement strand
CTTCTGCAGGCGGCATCCCATCCAAAACTGCACTCCCCGGGAGTTTTGGAGAGCCAGAAAGTGCCTCCATCCAGTTTCTTGAATTTGGTATGATTGTAAAATACTGCTGAAAACTCCCCTTCCCGTAAGCCATCATCCCTTCCCACGCCTTCATAGGTAAAATCGGGGAGAGCGGCTGCCAGGTCATCCATCTGGCCGGGGAGGGCCTCCTGAACGCCAAAAATATCAGCCCGGTGAAATCTGAACAGGGCTGCCACATCGTCTTTCCTTTGCGGCCAGGCATGCTCCCCATCCCCGGATGTATTCATCCTGATGTTGTAGGTAATCAGTTCCACAGGCTCCTGGGCGCTTAGACCCACAACCCATATCCAAATGCATATCGTTACTAAATATCTCATTTCTTTTGACTTTTGACTTTTGACTTTTGACTTTTTCCTTAAATCGGGATATCCAGCCAGAAATACTGCCCCATTCCGACCCCAAATATCATGATACCAAACAGGCCATGCAGCACAGAGGTATACAGCACGCTCCGGGTGAGCTGGTAAACCCTGGCAAAATAGAGTCCCCCGATAAAGGTAAGGATCATGGAGACCGGATCATAATAGACTATGTGCAAAAACGAGAAGGTGATCCCGCTGGCCACTACAAAGTGCCACCCCCTTGAAAAAATCCGGGTGTATCGTTTGTGCAGGAAGGTGCGGTAAATGATCTCCTGCCCGAAGGCTGAAAATACCGGGTAGAAGACGCACATGGCCACGAAGATCCATGGATGGGCCCTGAGAAGATTGAAGAGGTTCTCCCGGTCAAAGAAATAGACATAGCCCAGAGTAAGCAGGGTACAAGCAAGCAGGATCAGTCCGCTTTTCAGCAGTGTTGACCGGGAGATCCCCCAGCGAAACAGTTCCTTCCATTGAAAATCGGTGGTACGCCTCAACACCAGGAAGATGAAGATCAGGACAGGGAGAATGATTATGCTGGGGTGGATAAAGTTCTCATTGAGATAGATGAATAGTGGAATCCCAATAAAAAGGAGTACAAATTCTATCCAGTTGAAGATCTTCTTTCTCATTTATTCAAGCGCTTTTCAATCTCCCTGGCCGTGGGGGTGATGGCCAGTCCACCCAGCGCCGTGCATCTTAGCTCAAAGGGCAGGCTTCTACCTACCCTGTCCATGGTTTCCACCACTTCGTCCAGAGGAATCAGCGGATCGTATCCGGCCATGACCATGTTGGCACAGGTAAGGGCATTGGCTGCCGAGCTCACATTCTTGCCCAGACAGGGAGCCTCTACCCTGGCTGCAATGGGGTCGCAGATCATGCCCAGTGAATTCTGCAGTGCCATCGAGGCTGCTGCCATGCTCTGTTCCAAAGTTCCCCCCATCAGTGTAATAATGGCTGCTGCGGCCATGCCTGCTCCGGAACCGCATTCAGCCTGGCACCCTCCGATCTCGGCAGAAAAGGTAGAGGATCCGGCAATAAAAATACCCACCAGGCTACCCGTCAAAAGGGCATTGACAACATCCTCCTTCGACAGTTCCAGGGAATCGGCCACACCCAGGACGGCTCCTGGGAAGGTACCGCACGATCCGGCCGTGGGAGCTGCCACGATGACTCCCATGGAGCTCTTCACCTCCATGATGGCCGAAACATACAGGGTCAGCCTGTGCAGGGCATCATCCTTCGAAAGCTTTCCCTTGTCCAGTTCCCTTTTGTAAGCGGGCGACTGCGAACCGAGGATGCGATCCTGGTAATCGGTGCCCTTTAAGCCGGTCTCCACAGCCTTGCGCATCACTTCGTAGATGTGATCCATCATGACCCTGGCCTCTTTCCTGGATATTCCACCGCGAGCCGATTCATAGGCCAGTGCCATCTCCCAGGGATCCTGAGGATACGATGTATGGAATTGAAGCATCTCTTTGCAGGAACTGAAGGGTACCTGGTCCTTGCCGGTGGCCAGGACGGGCAGTACCGGTTTGACTAAGCTCAGGCGGAGCACTACCGGAAGCTTTTTGATTTTTGTGACCCAGGCTTCGTCGGGGGCAAAATTTGATCTCAGCTCCAGCAAGGGTTCAGCGCCCTGATGCAAAAGTGCCTTCTCTGCCCACCCGGCCGTTTCACTGATCTCCTGAAGTGCTTTAAGATCCTTCGACCAGATAAGGGTTTCATGACAGTCGCCCTCCATGGAGACCGCCGTGCCATTGAGCTCCATCATCCTGATCATGCCGCCACCGGTGGACACCGCCTCTACCCTGATCATTTCATGCTGGTTCCTAAGTTCCACCTGGTAAAGGTTGGGAAGGCGTTTGCCGGAATCCCCCACTTCAAAGCGGATTTCTATGCCGGCATCGGCTAGGTGTTGGTCCAGCTGGAGCAGGCGAGGATCGTCCGCTTCAAATCCCAGGATTCCCCCCTTCATTCCCATGTCCGAACCCTGGCTCTCATGGGTGGTAGCCAGGGCATCGTGCAGGTCATAAGATACCACTACCTTCCCAGGATTACCACTCATCAGGTCGCGGCACATCCTGCCGATTCTCAGGGCCGCAGCACTATGGGAGCTGGAGGGCCCTCGCATCACCGGTCCTACCACATCATTGAATATGCTGGGAATGTGCTTTTTCATCCTGATTCCTCCTTCCACCTAAAGGTTCTCCTTCCAGTATTTTG
>SPBY01000404.1 GCA_004525825.1 Bacteroidia bacterium | reverse complement strand
GCCTCCAGTATTTTACGCTCAGACTCCTTCCTTTCAGAAATATTTTTGATGATCAGCACCATGGATTCCGGTTTCCCATCTGGAGCATAGATGGCCCCACTGGAAGCCTCGGCATCAAAGGTCACCCCATCGGGCCGGACCACCTGGTACTCCATATTTTTCAAATAACCCACTTCCCAGGTCTTGGAAAAATCCTTGATGGATGACCTCCAATTGTCCGGGTGGAGAAAACGAAAGATCTTCTGCCCGTACACCAGTTTGGGATCCACATTCAGCACCTCAACAAATGCACTGTTGAAATCGAGGATTATGGCACTAGGATCCACCACAATCATGGGATCAGGCGAGGATTCAAAGACCCTTCGTTGCCTCTCCTGGTTGGTCCGGAGACGGTCCTGGTGCCGGCGCCTGTCAATGGCCAGCGCAATCTGGTCGCTGGCAAACTCCAGAAGTTCGGCGTCTGATTCGGTGTATACTACTTCTTCGGTGTAGGATTGTACCGCAAAAACCCCTATGGTCTTGCCTTCATGCTTTAGGGGAACACCCAGCCAGCTCACACAGGGGGCTCCCACCAGCTCAATCTCACCCTGGGCGGTCAGTTCCTTCTCCCTTTCAATATCCACCAGTTGAGCTTCACCCGTCCGGATCACATAAGAGGTCATAGTTTTACGGGCCGGAAACGCGGTAAAAGCATCTTTCTCATCTTCCATAAAAGGGAGGGTGAGGGTATCTGAATCTTCATTATAGAGTGCAAGAAAACAGTTGGTGGTATCGACCACCCGGCCCAGCGATTCCCTGATCAGAACATAAAGTTCATCGAGGCTATGGGTGGTGCTCACCGCATTGGAAATGTCAATCAGGACCTGCTTGACCAACTCCTCCTTTTTCTTATCGTTGATGTCCTCATGAATCCCCGTAAGGCGGGTGGTGTTTCCTTCAGCATCAAAACTTACAGCTCTCCCCACGCTTCGTATCCACACATAGGTTCCATCCTTTTTCCTGAGACGAAACTCTATTTCAAAGGAACCCTCACGGTTCCTGATCACCCCCTGTACGGCCTCAATGGATATTTCCTTATCGTCGGGATGCTGCAGTGACTCCCAAGTCTCCAGCTCTTGCGGCAGTTCATCCTCTTCGTAACCCAACATGGTGGACCAGAAGGGAGAGAAATAAACCTGGTTGGTGACCAGGTTCCAGTCCCACAGTCCCAGGCTGGCGGCAGTAAGTGCCAGATTCAGACGCTCTTCACTCTGGGTCAGCGCCTCCTGGGAATGCCTTGACCTGGTAATATCCCGGGCCACGCCAATCACAGATTCAATGGCTTCTGAACTACCGATTTCAGGATAGAGCCGCCATTCAAAAGAGAACTTCCCGTTTACCAGCTCTATGTCAAATACAATGGTATGGGGTTTGCCAGTGCCAAAAACATGGTCAAGCGATTCCTCCCACATCTTCACCAAATGGTCCGGGAAGATTCCCATTTCGGAATGAGTCTTACCGGTAAACTGGTCCATGGGCAAACCGACCTGGGCCTCCACGGCATTGTTTACGTAAAGGTGACGGTGCTCCCGGTCAAAACGCATGATCACATCCGGGGAATTCTCGGCCAGCGCCCTGAAGTGCTCCTGCGATTCTCTCAGAGACTGTTCAAGTCTCTTTTGTTCATCGTTGTTCCGGGTGACCAGCAGGATGTGTGGTTTATTGTCGATCTGCACCACCGAGAAAGAATTCAGGGTCCAGAACTTGAGTCCTGATTTGTGGATGTTCTTCCACTGGAAGGTTACCGGAGTTCCTTTCTTGGCCGCCTCTTCAATGTACTTGCGGGCAAGATCCATGGTATAGCCCTCATCGCCTGCAGTGTACAGATTGAAATCGATGTCAACCATGTCCTCTTTGGTCAATCCGAAAATCTCCAGATAGCGGGGATTGAAATCTGTAACCTGCCTGGTCTTGAATTCCATGAGCAGAATGCCGTCGCTCACCGAATTAAAGATGGACATGTAGCGATCGCGTGATACACTCAAGGCACGTTCTGCCTCCTCCCTCTCCCTGATTACTTTTGCATACTTTTGCGATGAGTAAACCGATGGAACCAGCTTAAAGAGCTGATCCTTTTGTACAAAATCCCATGCACCCGATTTAAGTGTTTGGGCTACCTTTCTGAAATTCCTCTCCCCCACAAGGTAAATGAGTGGTACTTCTGACATATAAGGCCCCATCTCCTCCTCAATCATCTCTCTCAGGTGAAGGGGAAGGTCAAAATCGGAAATGACCAGGTCGGGAGGATCTTTGATCAGCCTTTCTCTCAGGTCCTCACGCTCCTCGGGGTGACTATGTTCCACATCAAACATCCCCTCTTTGAGGACGCTCAGCACATCATTTGTCACCTGTGCGTCGAGATACCAGAAAAAAGCTCTTATTCTCACACCGGCCATCAGGGTTAAATCATTCCATGGTTATAGTTCGAAAAATAGAGAAAATTATTGAGACTCCACGATTTATTTTATTTAGAATCTCAATCGAATACCGGCCATTAGCTGGACACCTGCCTGAGGGAAATATCCATCGTAGATACCCTCCTCACCACCGCTGTAATACCTGTAAACCCATGCATTGGTCTCGTAATCTGCATTGAACAGGTTGGACACCTGAAATTGCACGGAGATTTCCTTCATAAACTGCGGATAAAATGCATAGGAGAGTGTCAGGTCATTGATGAAGTAGGGTGCAAGAATCCGCATCTCCGAGGAAGTATTGTCGATATACTGTTTGCCCACATAACGTGAGATGAATCCCAACTTCAAAGATTTCACCGGCTCAAAGTTCAGTTTGCTATTAAAAATAACAGCCGGTGAGAAGGCCAGGTCGGTGGTGCCCAGTTGCTCCAGCACCTGGTAGGATTCATTGGCCGGATCCGACCAATAGTCCCAATTATCCACATAGCCTGAATAATCCTTAATTTTGTTGCGGCTGAAGGTCGCATTGAGGTCCCATCGGAACCATGAAACCGGTTGAAAACTTCCCGAGATCTCCAGTCCCATCCGGTGGCTGTCCTTCACATTGCTCATGACAGCACTGCCCACATCGTTGATCTCTCCGGTTAGCACCAGCTGATCGCTATAATCCATGTAATAGAAGTTCACATTCAGTGAGTAGCTTGAAGCCTGAAGAGTATACCCTGCCTCATAGTCAAGTAAGGTCTCTTTTACCGGAACCGGACTAACCGGATCGGCATCCACAAAATTGCTGCGGTTGGGCTCCCGGTTGGCCCTGGCCACAAACAAGTAGGCCCTTTGTTGTGGTGAGAATTGAAGATTGATCCCGGCTTTGGGATTAAAAAAAAGAAAATCGTGCGACTGGCCAATGTCTCTAAGGTCATCGTCAGTACCCTCAATGCCATAATCGATCCCCCTCAGCTGCAAATCGGCAAAAAGCGAGACGTGCTCACCTGCCTCAAAGGTGGTCTTCAGGTAGGTATTCCAATCCGACTTAAGCCCGGTATTTTCGTACCAGCGGTGTCTGATTTCACTATCTCCAGGATGCCTGGCCCAGATCACGGTACCAAAATGATCCCCATCGTAATGGCTCCATCCGCCTCCCAAAACCATCTCAGTACGATCTCCCCTGTACTGAAGCCCGGCAACCACTCCGTAGAAATCGTTCTGAAGCCACTTCCGTCGTATCAGGTTGGTCTCCCGAATGGTATCACTACCAATGATCACATCGTCAATCAGGTAATCGGAGAGCAACTCATCCTCCTTGTACTGTTCGTAGTATCCCGAGCCTCTGGTATAGTGAAGGGCCCCGTTGGCATACCACCTGCGGTTGAAAGCCCTGGAAAGGTGAAGCTGGTAATGGCTTTGTTTGTAATG
>SPBY01000111.1 GCA_004525825.1 Bacteroidia bacterium | reverse complement strand
CCTTGAACACAAAAAACTAAATTTTATCAGGATCGGTACCAGTGCAGCCCTGCATTCCGATATTTCACCAGGAGCCAGGATCCTTACTGAAGTGGCAGGCGGCTTCGATGGCCTTTACCATTTCTATAAGGATTCTGAAGACCACAACCTATTGCCACTATCAGAATCTTTTATTTTACATACAGCATGGCCAAGGAAACTTGCAGAACCCTACTTTATCAGGGGTTCCGGCAGACTTATGCGGCTGCTTTCTGAACCCGGAATGGTTTCAGGGATTACCCTCTCCACACCCGGATTCTACGCTCCGCAGGTTCGTTCGCTCAGACTTCCTCCCATAGATCCCCACCTGATTGAGAAAATAGGCTCGTTCCGCTTTGAAAACATGCGGATCAACAATTTTGAAATGGAAAGTTCGGCCCTCTATGCGCTGGCAGCCATGCTTAATCACCAGGCTATTACAGTATGCATTGCAATCGCAAACCGTATTTCGCTTGAATTCCTTGAAAATTATCAAACAGCTGTGGATGCACTGATTGAAACAGTACTGAACAAATTGATCCGGAATGACTGAACATGGGTATAAAGAACTTGAAGCACTAATCAGCCTCCTGGAAGATCCGGACCACCTGATATTTGACACGGTATCGGATCGCTTAATTGAACTGGGTGAAGAAGTGGTGGCCCCCCTGGAGAAGCGTTGGGAAATCACCTTAAAGCCTGAGCTTCAGGTTAGAATTGAAAATGTAATCAAAACCATCCAGTTCAATACTCTAAAACGAGGAATGGATTCCTGGAAGATAGGCGGAGGATCCGACCTGCTGTTCGGCGCCTACCTTGTGGCCCGTTTTCACTATCCTGATCTGGAATTCGATTTTCTGAATGAGAAGATTGAGAAGATCAAAAAGGACATCTGGCTGGAACTAAATAACGAACTGACAGCCCTTGAGAAGGTAAAGGTCATCAACTATTTCCTGTACGATATACAAAAGTTCGACAAAAGCTCCAAAAAGGCACACACCCCACAATTGTACATGGTAAATCACGTGATAGACACACACAAGGGGGGACCGGTCATGTTGGGATTAATATATGCCGAACTGGCAAGAAGGTTAAATTTGCCCATCTACGGAGTCAACCTGCCCAGAAACTTTGTATTGTGTTATTACGACGATGACTACCATGAAGATCCCAATGGAATTCTTTTCTATATCAATCCATCGGATAAAGGAGCAGTACTTGGACAGAAAGAATTGAGACATTTCCTGAACCACCTGAAGATCGAGGAGAGGGAAAACTACTTCACACCCTGTTCAAACGTGGATATAATTGAAAGGCTGGTGATCAACCTTCAATATGCCTATGAAAAATCGGGACAATCAGAAAAGGCCCAATCACTGAAGCAGTTGCTCCGCAGTTAAGTATGTAAAGTCTATAAAGTCTGTTTAGATTTCGACTTTATAATATTCCCGGTACCAATCCACAAAACCTTGAATGCCGGTTTCGACCGGGGTGTTGGGATTGTAGTTGTAGTCACGTTTCAGAGAGCTTACGTCGGCCCAGGTCTTCTCCACATCGCCTGCTTGCATGGGCATCATCTTCCATTCCGCTTTTTTTCCAAGTGCTTTTTCGATGGCTTCAATAAAGCTGGTCAGCTTTACCGGGTGGCTGTTGCCAATGTTGTGAATTTTGTAAGGAGCTGTTGAAAACGAAGGATCGGGTGAAGCAGGGTTCCATCCTTCGCCCGCCGGGTGCGGACTGCCAACCATCCGTTCAATCCCTCCCACGATATCGTCTACATAGGTAAAATCCCGTTCCATATTCCCATGATTAAAGACCTCGATGGGTTCTCCGGCCAGAATCGCTTTGGTAAACAGGAAGAGTGCCATATCCGGCCTTCCCCAGGGACCATAGACTGTGAAGAAGCGGAGCCCAATGGTGGGAACACCGAACAGGTGACTGTAAGTATGGGCCATCAGCTCATTGCTCTTCTTGGTCGCCGCATAAAGGCTCACAGGGTGATCCACATTGGAACTGGTGGAAAATGGCATGTTTTTGTTGAGACCGTATACGCTGGAACTGCTGGCATAGATCAGATTTTCTACAGGATGGTGCCTGCAGGCTTCCAGAATATTCAGGAAGCCTGTGATATTGCTATCCACATAGGCCTGTGGATGTGTCAGGCTGTAGCGAACCCCTGCCTGTGCAGCCAGGTGGACCACCACATCAAATTTCCGCTTTGCAAACAATTCAAACAGGGCATCCCTATCCTCCAGCTTCAGCTGTATAAATTGGTAGTTGTCAGAAATTTTGCTGGTCACCAGTTGATTATAAGCCACCTGCTTACGATCGATCCCCGATTGTTTGAGCCTGTCAAACTTTAGATCCACATCGTAATAGTCGTTGATGATGTCCAGTCCGCATACATGATGGCCCTGATCCACCAGCTTTCTGGCCAAATGAAAACCAATAAAGCCGGCGGTACCGGTCACAAGAACTTTTTTCATTATTTGGCGTAACTAATGGCTCGTGTTTCACGAATTACGGTAATCTTCACCTGGCCGGGATAGGTCATCTCATCCTGGATTTTCCTGGCAATATCAAAGGAGAGGCTCTCAGCCTCCTTGTCGGACACCTTTTCGCTTCCCACGATCACCCTAAGCTCACGGCCGGCCTGGATGGCATATGTTTTCAATACTCCCGGGTAGGACAAGGCCATTGCCTCAAGCTCCTTAAGGCGTTTGATGTAAGATTCAACCACTTCGCGGCGGGCACCCGGACGGGCCCCTGAGATGGCATCACACACCTGTACTATGGGTGCGAGCAGGGTGGTCATCTCTATCTCATCATGGTGAGATCCTATGGCATTACAAATCTCAGGTTTCTCTTTGCATTTTTCGGCCAGTTTCATTCCATACACTGCATGAGGAATTTCCGGCTCATCGTCAGGCACCTTGCCAATGTCGTGAAGCAATCCGGCCCTTCTGGCAAGCTTGGCATTCAGTCCAAGCTCTGTGGCCATGATGGCACAAAGATTGGCAACCTCCCTGGAATGCTGCAAAAGGTTCTGTCCATAGGATGAGCGGTACTTCATTTTACCCACCATGCGGGTGAGCTCGGGGTGAAGTCCATGGATACCAAGATCAATGGCCGTACGTTTTCCAACTTCGATGATCTCTTCCTCAATCTGCTTTTTGGTTTTGGCCACCACCTCCTCGATCCGGGCAGGGTGTATCCGTCCATCGGTCACCAACTGATGCAGCGACAACCTGGCCACTTCTCTTCGAACGGGATCAAAGGCTGAAAGAATGATGGCTTCAGGGGTATCGTCCACAATGACTTCTACACCGGTGGCTGCTTCAAGGGCCCTGATATTGCGCCCTTCGCGGCCAATGATCCTTCCTTTTAGCTCATCTGATTCAATGTGAAAGACAGTTACCGCATTTTCAATGGCAGTTTCACTGGCCACGCGCTGGATAGTCTTGATCACAATGTTCTTGGCCTCTTTATTGGCCGTCATCTTCGCCTCATCCACAATCTCATTGATCAGAGACATGGCCTCGGTCTTGGCCTCCTCTTTCAGCGATTCAATCAGCTGGGCTTTGGCTTCCTCTGCAGAAAGTCCGGAAATGGCTTCCAGTTGTTCCACCTGGATGCGGTGCGACCGCTCCAGTTCATCTTTCTTTGTCTTAATAATTTCAAGCTGAGCATTGAGGTTCTCGCGGATTGCTTCAGTCTCCCTCTTGTTCCGTTGTATATCCTCCTGTTTCTGGTTCGTGGAAAGTTCAAGCTGCCTAACTTCATTCTCTCTCTGATTCAGCTTACTATTCTTCTCATTGATGAGTTTCTCATGTTCCTCCTTTAACTGCAGGAATTTCTCTTTGGCCTGTAATATCTTCTGCTGCTTGATCATTTCAGCTTCACTTTCCGCCTCTTTCAACAGCTTGTTGCTTTTCCCCTTGACAATAGTATTAACAAGGAAAACAGCAATGCCTGCACCCACCAACAATGAAGCGCCGCCTATCACAAAATACAGGAACATAGGAGACTGCAGTATCAATGAATACGTTAACAGTTCCATAGTTTATTCATTTTTAGAAATAAAAAAACCCGCATATCTCTTCAAAACTTTATAAAACCCCAATTTAGCATGGGTGGAACTGCCAGATCATGTCAAGTTTCCAATGTCTGAATATTTCAGTATCCCGGCGAACCGGAATTTTGGCCTGCTTTGTACAATCCGAGCTTTGCTCCAAAATAATAAATGTTGAGTTTCAAAAATAATTGAAGAAACAATGCGGGCAAACTCGTTAATATGTATAAGAACGCTATTACTCTTATTTCAATAAATCATCCAACTCACTACTCAAATTCCCCAACTCCTCTTCCAAAGATACAACATTTTGTTGTTGTTCGCAATCGATCAGGTTTATTACAAACTGCAGTGCAGCCATCGCCATGAAGTCCTGTGTGTCTTTGTCAGTATACCTCTGTTTGTACTGTAGGACCTTATCATTAATCAAATTTGACGCCTTCCTGATCTTCTCCTCATCCTGCCGCTTTATTTTAAGTGGATAGAAACGCTCAGCAATCTGTACTTTTATGGAAAGCATATCTTCCATCATCCCCACATTATCTATTTAAAAGAGCAATACACTTGTCAATCTCCCGCACAATTCTTTTTATCTGTATCTTGGCATCCTGGTTTCCACCTTCAGCCACAATACCTTTTACCAGAGACAATTTCTGGTTTTTCTGTTCTAGTTCATCAATCATTAATTGTTTCTGTTGAACCTTTTGTTGAAGATCCTCATACTGTTTTTTCAACTGGTCGTTTTCGTCCTGCTGCTCCTGCAGCCGAGCCTTGACCGATTGGACTTTCCGCCTGATTCCTTCAATTATGTCAGCCTGTTCAACACTCATTTAACAGAGATATAATACAAATATAGAATTATTTTGATCCGTTTAAAACTTTCAATTCTTAAACTGCCGGGCTTAAAAATAAAACCATAGTTTTGAGTTTTAATCCCGGAGAAAGATGATGCGCAGAACCCTCTACCTGTTAATAACTCAATTGCTTGTGGTTCATGCCTTCGGGCAGAAAGAACCTGTATTTCACCCCCCGGTTAAGATACCCATCTACCTTTCAGGAAATTTCGGCGAGATTCGTTCCGACCATTTTCACTCGGGTATCGATATAAAAACACAGGGTACTATTGGGATTCAAATCTTTTCGGTAGAAAGTGGTTATGTAAGCAGGATCAAGGTCCAGGCCAACGGCTACGGAAAATCGCTCTATGTTTCCCACCCCAATGGAACTACTTCCGTTTACGGGCATCTCGATCGCTACAGGGATGATATTGCAGAGTATGTGAAGAAAATGCAATATGCCAGGCAATCCCATAGCATCGATCTCTACCCGGCCCCTGAAACCTTTCCGGTGGAACAGGGAGAATTTATTGCTTATTCCGGAAATACAGGTGGTTCGTCGGGTCCACATCTTCATTTTGAGATTCGGAATTCGGCCAACCAGCATCCCACCAATGTTCTGAAATACAATTTCAACATCCAGGAACAGACACCCCCCAGGTTTCACTCCCTTATCCTCTACCCCCTTCAAGAGGATGCCCATGTGAACGGAGCTGTCGAAAAAGTCTCAAGTCCTCTTGTAAAAGATCAGGGAGTTTATACCGTTCCCTGGGGAACCAGGATGGATGCCGCTGGTACTCTGGGAATCAGTGTAGAGGTATATGACTACCTGAATGGCGCCTCCAACAGATGCGGAATTTATACCCTGGAAATGTATGTGGATGAGAAATTGAGCTACAGGCATGTGATGGATGAATTTGCCTTCTCGGAAACCAGATATGTTAATGCACATATGGATTATCAGGCTTTCGCCACCTCGGGTGCGAAGGCCCACAGGCTTTATCGTCTGCCCAACAACCGGCTGCGCATCTATGATAAGGAGGCCGGGAACAATGCCATTGTGGTGGATGAGCAAAGGAAGTACCAGATCCGTGTAGTCGCCACAGATGTGGCAGGAAACAGCTCGGAGCTTCGCTTCAGCATCCAGGGTGACACCCTGTCAAAAGCGGATTTCTCAAAAAAAGCCGGCTATATTAAAACCATGAAATACAAGCAAGCCAACAGCTATGCCGATGACCAGGTAAGACTTGATATCCCTGCTAATGCACTTTACTGCGACATGGATTTTACCTTCAATTCGACACCGGCGAACCATGGTTCCCTGACTCCGTTTTTCCAGATTGCAAGTCCGGAGATACCAGTGCACGAAGCCTACACCCTATCTGTCAAGTGTCCGCCCGTCGATGCATCCCTGCATAAAAAACTCCTGCTCATTTCACTCAACGACCAGAATGAGGCAGAATCGGCAGGAGGCGATTATGCCAATGGTTCGGTGGTGGCCAGCCTGAGGAATTTTGGCTCCTTTGCCATTGGGATGGATACGATTTCTCCTCGGATATCTCCAAGAAACGGCTCTGTGGGAGGTGACCTCTCCGGAAAAAAAATGATCAGTTTCACCATCCTGGACAACCTGTCGGGAATTGATCGTTATGATGGTTATATCGACAACCGGTGGGCACTGTTTGAATATGACCCCAAGAACGATCTGCTTGTTTACAGCTTCGATGAGGAGCGCCTAATCAGGGGATCTGAGCATGAACTTGAACTCTATGTGACAGACTCCAAAGGAAATGTGAACCTTTTTCATACTACCTTTACCTGGTAATCAGTCAGGGATAAGCACCATGAATAAAAGATGAACCCGGGGGAAATTAACAACAAACTTATCATTCCGGCAGAGGATTCGGCATCGCCCATCAAAAGCAATGAAGCTGAGTTCATCTTTGATTTCCTGAAAGAAAAGGGGCTATCGAAGACCTTAGAAACAGGATTTGCCTATGCAAAATCTGCTTCTCATATAGTGGCAGCCACCCGATCGAGACACATTGCCATTGACCCTTTCCAGGACCACTATCAAAACCTGGGAATAGCGAACATGAAAGCCCTTGGCTTTGCTCCATACCTTGAACTTCATGAAGACTATTCTCACAATGTGTTACCCAAACTGGTGGACCGCAAGGAGAAGTTCGATTTTATCTTCATTGATGGCGACCACAAATTTGATGGGGTATTTGTGGATTTTTATTACACGGATCTATTGCTGGAGTTGGGTGGATATTTTTTGCTGCACGATACCTGGATGAGGAGTACGCAGCTGCTTATCTCCTTCATCAAAAAAAACCGCAAGGATTACCTTTACCAGAAGACCACCTGCCGAAATTTTGCGTTGTTTCAGAAGATCTCAGAAGACGCAAGGGACGGCATGCATTATAAGGAGTTTTTTACCCTGAAAGCCACTTTTTCCCACAGTCTGATTAGCTGGATGACCTCCGGGAAGAATTCTGTTTTAAAGAGAATAATGTTCTATTTTAAAGAAAAATTGAAATAGAAGTGTTTACCAGATGAAAGCCAAATACAGGATTACGGGATTGATGTCTGGTTCATCCATGGACGGTACCGACCTGGCCTGCTGCGATTTGATCTGGAACGGTCAGGGGTGGAACTACAGGATCCTGTACGCAGAGACGATTCCCTATGGCAAAGAAATGAAGTCCAAACTGGAGGGAGCATGCCATTGGAGCCGGAATGAGATCGATGAGCTGGACAAGGAACTGGGAGCTTACTATGCCTCTCTTCTGAACGACTTTCATCTTAGGCACATGTTGGTCCCGGATTTCATTGCCTCACACGGACATACCATTCTCCATGATCCACAACGCGGAGTAACTTACCAGGCCGGGAACGGATCGATCATGGCAGAAAGAACCGGGACTGTAGTGGTGAATGATTTTCGTAGTGAAGATGTGGCACAGGGCGGACAGGGCGCCCCGCTTGTTCCAATGGGTGACAGGCTGTTTTTTGCAGGGTATGAGGGATGTCTTAACCTGGGAGGATTTGCCAACATCTCCTGCGATAATCTGGAAGGTCAACGCATTGCCTACGATCTCTCACCAGCAAATATGGCACTCAACCATGTGGCAAGCCTGAAGGGACTGGATTTTGACAGGGATGGTGAACTGGCTCGCCAGGGCGCTCTCCATGCGGATCTTTTTGAGAAGATGAACCAGCTTGATTATTACCTGCAATCTCCCCCCAAGTCTCTTGGCAGAGAATGGTTTATTGAAACCCTGCTTCCGTTGATGAATCGGAGTGCACTCACTCCTGAAGATTTAATGGCTACCGTACTTGAGCATATTGCCTTCCAGGTGGCAAGAGGCATCAATGAGGCAGGGCT
>SPBY01000178.1 GCA_004525825.1 Bacteroidia bacterium | reverse complement strand
AGTTTCCCAGCTGGAATCCAACAATCTCCTTATTCTTCCGGATCAATTCCCCAACATCTGCTGAGATGTTCTCCCCGGAAAGCCTGGCATAGGCTACCAGTGTTGAACCCGCCGGCGCAGCCTTCAGCAGAAGGGAGGTATGACTGCCGGTGACTGCATCCAGGAAGAGGGTGGCTTCCAGCTGCTCAGCAAGCTGTTTCAGATCATACTCAAAGGTGCTGCTGCTGCTGTTCAAAACGTGGGTGGCTCCCAGAGCCTTTAAGACAGCCACCTGCTCCTGTTTCCGGACAATGTTGATCAGGGGGATTCCCTTAAGCTGGCACATCCGGATCAGCATTTTTCCCAGGGAACTGGCGGCGGCATTGTTGACCATGGCCTGGTGTTTTCCTTCCCTCGCCATGAGGATGAAAGCCATGGCCGTCATGGGATTGACCAGCATCATCGATCCCTGTTCCATGGAAATATTCCGGGGGAGAGTAGCGCAATTCATGGCCGGGGTGACCATGTATTCTGCCCAGGCTCCATCGCCTCCCGAAGAGGGAGAGCAGGCCACCCTTTTGCCCATCCTGAGTCCGGGCAGGATTCCTCCGCCCGAACGGACCACGGTGCCACTTCCTTCCAGTCCCGGAGTAAAAGGGTAGTTCCGTTCCAGGTAGCCACCACTTAGCAGGGCCAGGTCGAAAGGATTGATGGGGGAGGAGTCCATCTTTACAAGCACTTCTCCCCGTCCGGGCCGGGGAAGCTCCACCTCTTCCATGTCCAGCCGGCCTCCAGCCACCTTTTGTCTGGCAGCAAGCATCTTCTGCGGCAAAGGTGTTTTTCTTTCAATCATGGTGGAAAGGAAGGTGGTTTTTCCACCCTGAACAGGTCCTGTGACCAGGAAGATGGAATGATTTGGATCAGTGCCAGTCATTGTAAGGTAAAAATACAATATCTATCTGAGGGTGTGGCGGCCATCGGGCAGAAATGTAATCTCGGGGATCGCAGCATCATTCCTTCTTAGTAAAAGTTTAGCCATTCTGCCCGAACTTGTTAAGGATTGAAAGGGCGGCCTTTTTGATCCGCTCCAGTGCCAGTTCCACATGTTTCTGACCTACATAGGTTTGCCCTATGATCATTCGGATAGTGTAGAAACCATCTATCTTGGTGTGGGTCAGATACAGTTCTCCTGAGCGGTTGATCTCCTCCAGGAAGGCCTCATTCAAGGGATTCAATCTAACAGGATCGGTGATCCCGTCGGGCTGCAGCCTGAAACAGGAGAAATTCAGGAAAGGCTCCACCGGCATGACCAATCCTTCCACCGAAGTCAGTGTTTCGACAAAGAAGTTGCTCAAGCGGATATGCTCCCGCAGTTTTTCCCGGATACCCTCTAATCCGTAGCTCCGTATCACGAACCATAGCTTCAATGCCCGGAACCTTCTTCCCAGGGGAACGCTCCAGTCGCGGTAATCATTTACCCTGCCCCTCGACTTTGTTTTCAGGTATTCGGGAAGGACCTCAAAAGTCTTGATTAACAGAGGGGCATCTTTCACAAAATATACCGAACAATCGAAATTGGTGAACATCCATTTGTGCGGATTGAATACAAAGCTGTCCACCTCTTCGATCCCCTCAATCATCCATCTGTACTCGCTTAAGAGCAGGGCGGTCCCGGCATAGGCGGCATCCACATGCAGCCAGATCCCATGTTTTTTGCACAGGGCCGCGATTTCTTTCAAGGGGTCCACGGCCAGGGTCCCGGTGGTTCCCAGGGTGGCCACCACCGCACAGGGTTTCATTCCCCGCTCCAGGTCCTGCTTTATGGCCTTTCCCAGCAGGGAAGGATCCATTTGCATGCGTGTGTCTGTTTCGACCTTCACCAGGTTTCTCTTTCCAATCCCGCATACGCCTACTGCCTTTTCAATGGAAGAGTGGGTCTCGGTCGAACAGTAGATCCTGAGATTGTTGGGCACCCCTTCTTCGTTAGAACGGAAGCCGGTGGCCACCTCACGGGCTGTGATCAGTGCCACCAGGGAAGCAGAGGAGGCACTATCCTGGATCACTCCTTCAAAATCTGAAGGAATGCCCATGGCATCGCGCAGCCACTCCACCATTCGCTGCTCCAATTCTGCTGCTGCGGGAGAGGTATCCCAGATCATGCACTGTGCCCCAATGGCCGAGGTAATGCATTCGGCCAGCACCGATTCCACCGAAGAGTTGGCCGGAAAATAGGCATGGAAACCCGGATGCTGCCAGTGGGTAATTCCGGGAAGAATGGTGTTGTCCAGATCCTCCATGATCTTTTCCATGGCTTCGGGGAACAGGGGTGCCTCCTGTGGAATGGTCTTATAAATCTCCCCGGGGGCCACCCGGGCTTTGACCGGGAATTTGGTGATGTCGTTCAGGTAGTGGTCGATCCAGGCGACCACCGGGTCGGAGTGTTTTTTAAAGTCTTTGGGATCCAGCATATGCATCTAAAGTTAGAAATTAATTGTAAGGGGGAGGTCCTTATTGTGCATGAAAGCTTGTTCTACTGGACAAAATATTGAATGGATTTGAAGATCATGTCGGCTGCAAAATAAGCAAAGGCCAGCGCAAAAATCTTAAACAGCACGGGGATCACCCGTGGTCTGGAAAGGATTAGCCTGAATCTTGAAAAGAGGTAGGCCACCGCCAGGGTCGAGATCAGCCAGCCCAGCTGGACCAGGGCCATGAAAAGGTACTCCCCCAGGTGAATCTGGTTGCCAAGGAGGATGGCTTTGGGAATGCATATGGTGATCCAGTAGGTCCACAGGACCCCGTTGGAAAGGATCATCAGGATAATTTTCCAAAATCCAAAGTGAACCTTTTCTCCCGTATCCAGCGTTTTCACCTTCCAGATGGAGACAGAGATCCAGATCAGGATGGCGGCACCGGCCAGGGAGAGGCCCCGGAAGAAAGCTTCGTTAAAACCGAGAGAGGCCAGGATCACCAGGCTGATCAGTGCCACCACCGATTCGGTGATCATGGCGATGAAAATAATTCTCAGGCTTTTGAGGTATCCCGATTGCAGGACCTCGGTAAACACAGCGGTGATCACGGGACCGGGGATCATGCCCCCAATGAGCCCCAGCATACAGGCAACGATGAGTTCATGGATCATGGATGTACTCTCTGCTTCAAAATGATTTCCGTTTTCATCGTTCCGAAAATACATAAAACAGACCGAATTTGTATCTTAGTCTATTCATTAAAACATTCTCCAATTCTAAGCCAATGAAATACCTTTCAATTCTATTGCTGGCAGTGTCTGCCACCCTGTTTGCACAGAAAACAGACGATCTATTCACCGAATCTACCTTTCAGGGTCTGGAAATGCGGAACATCGGTCCGGCCTTCACCTCGGGACGTATTGCCGACATAGCCGTCCATCCCGAAGATGAAAGTATCTGGTACGTGGCCGTGGGTTCTGGTGGAGTGTGGAAAACGGTAAACTCCGGAGTTACCTGGACCCCTGTTTTTGACGAGCAGGCTTCCTATTCCACAGGTTGTGTGACCATCGATCCCAACAATCCGCATACCGTCTGGGTAGGAACTGGTGAGAATGTGGGAGGAAGACATGTGGCTTACGGAGATGGAATTTACCGGAGCCTGGATGACGGGAAGAGCTGGACAAACATGGGCCTGAAAGAGTCAGAGCATATATCAAAGATTCTTGTACATCCCAAAAATTCCGATGTGGTCTTTGTGGCCGTACAGGGTCCCCTGTGGAAGCAGGGAGGAGAAAGGGGCCTCTATAAAACCATGGATGGAGGCAAGACCTGGAACAAGGTGCTGGGAGGCAACGAGTGGACCGGGGTTACCGACCTGGTGATGGACCAGAATAATCCCGACTGGCTCTACGCCGCCACCTGGCAAAGGCACCGCAATGTGGCTGCCTATATGGGTGGAGGACCCGGTTCAGGGATCCACAGAAGCACCGATGGAGGCAGGACCTGGGAGAAGATGACTTCGGGCATTCCTGAATCCAATTTGGGCAAAATAGGCCTGGCCATTTCGCCTTTCGACAGCGATGTGATCTATGCTGCCATCGAGCTGGACCGTACCACCGGAGGAGTGTTCATGACGGAAAACCGTGGGGTGAGCTGGAAGAAACAGTCCACGACAGTGTCAGGTGCCACAGGTCCTCATTATTACCAGGAGCTATACGCTTCTCCACACCAGGAAGGAAGGATCTACCTGATGGATGTGAGGATTCAGGTCTCGGACGACCATGGGCTTACCTTTCGCAGGCTGAAGGAAGACAACAAACACTCCGACAATCACTCCATCAACTTCCTGGCAAGCGATCCTGATTACCTGCTGGTAGGCACTGACGGAGGAATCTATGAAAGTTTTGACCTGGCCGAAACCTGGCGCTTCGTAGCCAATCTGCCTGTGACCCAGTATTACAAGGTGGCATTGGACGATTCGGAACCCTTCTATAATATATATGGGGGTACCCAGGACAACGGTTCCCATGGAGGACCCTCCAGGACAGTGTATCAACACGGGATCAGGAATGCCGACTGGTATTTTATCCTCGGCGCGGACGGGCACCAACCTGCCACCGAACCCGGCAATCCCAATATTGTGTACGCCGAATCCCAGCAAGGAGACATGTACCGTACCGACCGCACCACCGGGGAGGAGGTCTATATCCAACCCCAGGCCGGAAGCGGTGAGCCCTTTGAACGCTTTAACTGGGACACTCCCATCCTGGTGAGTCCGCACAATCCGGCCAGGCTATATACCGCATCCTACCGGGTGTGGCGATCCGAGAACCGGGGAGACAGCTGGACGGCCATTTCGGGAGACCTGACAAGGATGCAGGAGCGGATGGAACTGCCCATCATGGGCAAGGTGCAAAGCTGGGACAATGCCTGGGATATGAATGCCATGTCGACTTACAATACCATCACCTCACTGGCGGAATCGCCCGTGCAGCAGGGCCTGATTTATGCGGGAAGCGATGATGGCATCATACAGGTAAGCGAGGATGGAGGGGAAAATTGGAGAAAAGTGGAAGTGGGTACCATCAAGGGAGTGCCGGCCACCGCTTTTGTGAATGACCTGAGAGCCGATCTCTTTGATGCAAAAACCGTCTACGCAGCCCTGGACAATCATAAGTTCGGGGATTTCAAACCTTACCTGATCAAAAGCACGGATGCAGGCAGGAGCTGGAATTCCTTCGCCGGCAATATTCCGGACCGGACCCTGGTGTGGCGCCTGGTGCAGGACCATGTAAAGAAGGACCTGCTCTTTGCAGCCACCGAATTCGGAATCTACTTTACGGTGGATGGGGGTTCCAAGTGGGTTCAGTTAAAGGGCGGTGTACCTACCATCTCAATACGTGACATTAGCATTCAACGAAGAGAAAATGACCTGGTGGCAGCTTCCTTCGGAAGGGGCTTCTTTATACTGGACGACCTCACACCCCTGAGGGAATTGAATCCTCAGACCCTGCAACAAGAGGCGTTGCTCTTCCCGGTAAAGGATCCCTGGCTATACCTGCCCAGGTCCGTGGCGGGTGACCAGGGAGCTTCGGATTATATGGCCAAGAACCCCCCTTACGGAGCTGTATTTACTTACTACCTGAAGGAGGATCTTAAGTCGCTGAAAGCACAAAGAACAGCCAGCGAAAAAGCGCTGGAAGCGGGGACCCCGGTTCCATTCCCGGGATGGGAGAAACTGGATGAAGAGAAGGCTGAGGAGCTACCCTATTTGCTTTTTACCATCACCGACAGCGAGGGAAAAATTGTGAATCATGTGAAGGCACCGGCCAGCAAGGGAATACACAGGGTAAGCTGGGACCTGAGTTACGCCTCCAAAAATATTATCACCCTGGACCCACCCAAGGGTAGCCCTGAGCCCGGTTCCGGATATAAAGTCATGCCCGGAGAATATAGTGTAAGCCTCCAAGGGGTTCAGAAGGGGGTGCTTACATCACTGTCCGAGCCCCAGTCCTTTGAAGTGAAACAACTCATCAAAGGATCCCTGGAGCCTGCTTCCTATGCTGAGATTGACCAGTTCAGGCTGGAACTGGAGGCCTTTGGACAGGAGATTGGAAAGGTGAGCCAGGAGCTTCAGAATTTGGCAAAAAAAGTAGCGGCCATGAAACAGGCCTGCTTCAGTCTGGATGGCCAAACTCCGGAATTACTCCAGCGAATCAATGAACTGGATGTCCTCTTGAGAAAACTGGATGTGCGGGCAAACGGGCATCCATCCAAAAACGAAGTGGGAGAAAAACAGGCTCCCACTGCCCTATACCGGTATTATACGGCCAGCAGGGGACTCAGCTCCCTGTATGGACCAACTGGCATGCACAAGCAGAGTCTGGAGATGGGCAAGCAGGAGTTGGAACCGATCAAGGTTTATCTGGAAAGGATCACCGGCGAGATTATCCCGAAACTGGAGGGTGAACTCAGAGAGGCGGGTTCTCCCTGGATCGAGGGCCAGTCAAACTAAACACTATCTACTATCT
>SPBY01000497.1 GCA_004525825.1 Bacteroidia bacterium | reverse complement strand
ATTCAGCGTGGCTACCCTGAGCAGGGGGTATAAGAGAAGAACCCGGGACTTCCGAATTGCCAGCACAGATTCGACGGTAAGCGAAATAGGCGATGAACCCCTGCAGATTAAAAGGCGCTTCCCTGAGATCACCGTGGCCGTAGACCGCAAACGGGTAAATGGGGTAGGAAATTTAATGAAACTTACGCCCCCCGTGGAGGTGATCTTGCTGGACGATGCCTACCAGCACCGCTCCATCAAACCCGGTTTCTCCATCCTGCTTATGGACTACATGCGCCCCATCCACAAGGACAGGCTGCTTCCTGCCGGCAGGCTACGTGAGCCGGCCATCAACCGCATTCGCGCCAACATCATCCTGGTCACCCGTTCGCCCGAAAGGATCAAGCCCTTTGAACTGCGTGAATATGTGAACCAGCTGGGGCTCACCATCGGGCAACACCTCTATTTTACCTGCATGCGCTATGGCGAACTGGCCCCTGTCTTCCCGGGATCCGAAAAGAAGGACGCCACCTGGTTCAAAACCCATGTGGGCGGTGTGGTGATAGTTGCCGGGATTGCCCAACCCCGACCCCTGCGTCAGTATGCACGCAGTATCAGCACCAACATCAGCGAGCTGTTTTTTCCCGACCACCACAGCTATACCCACAAGGATATAGAGAAGATCTCTGCTGCCTACCGGGAGCTGAAAAAGCGAGGCAAGGAGATACTGGTGCTGACCACTGAAAAAGATGCCATGCGATTGCGTGATCACCAGCCTGAACAGGATCTGAAGGATGCCTTTCATTCCGTCCGGATTCATGTGCATTTCCTGAACGACGACAAAGATGAATTTGACAGACAAATTATAAATTATGTTCACAGCAATAAACGAAGCAGTATCCTATATAAAGGAGAAGATCGCTGAGGCCCCCGAGACTGCCATTATCCTGGGTACCGGACTTGGAAAGATAGTGGATCACCTGGAGGTCGAGTGCGAGATTGATTATGGATCGATTCCCCATTTCCCGGTCTCCACGGTCGAAGGACATAAGGGGAAACTAATCTCCGGAAAGCTGGGTGAAACCCATGTGCTGGTGATGCAGGGGCGTTTTCACTTCTATGAAGGATACACCATGGAGGAGGTGATCTTTCCTGTGCGGGTCATGAAATTCCTGGGGGTGAAAACCCTGGTAATCTCCAATGCAGCAGGTGGCATGAATCCTGAATTTGAGATTGGTGATATCATGGTGATTAATGACCACATCTGCCTGATGCCCAATCCGCTCATCGGCAAACACGATCCCGCATTCGGAGCACGCTTCCCCGATATGAGCCAGCCCTACGATGCTGAACTGCTTCAAAAAGCCCGTAGTTTGTCAGCCGAACTGGAGATACCCATCCGCGAAGGATGTTATGTGGGCGTAAGCGGTCCCACCCTGGAAACCCCCAAGGAGTATGAGTACATGCGTGTCATCGGGGGCGATGCCGTGGGCATGTCCACGGTCCCGGAAGCCATTGCCGCCCACCAGATGGGCATCCGCCTTTTTGCCGTATCGGTTATTACCGACCTGGGTGTTCCGGGAAAGATCCAGAAACTGACACATCGAGATGTGATCGAGGCTGCTGAAAGGACCGCACCAAAATTAACCCGTTTAATCATCCGACTGATCACTGGCTGATGAAGACAAGTGGGGAAGGATTTCAGAGGGGAAAAGTACTGACCATCTCGGCCACACACTTTGTGCATGATTGTTATACCTCCTTCCTGGCACCAGCCCTCCCCCTGATCATTGATAAGCTCGGCATTTCCTATGGAATGGTCGGACTGCTGGCCGTGATCCAGCGCATCCCTTCCCTGTTCAATCCGCTTATTGGCATCATCGCCGAGAGGCCGGTAATGCGCTACATGGTGATCTTCTCACCCGCACTGACTGCCGTTTTTATGAGCCTGATCGGGATTGCTCCCGCCTATGTTTTCCTGGCAGTCCTGCTCTTCTTTTCCGGGATCAGCTCCACTCTCTGGCACATTCCTACCCCCGTGATGGTCAAACAGCTTTCGGGCGAACGCACCGGAAAGGGCATGAGTTACTACATGATGGGAGGGGAACTGGCCCGCACAGCTGGCCCCATGGTGATCCTGGGAGTGATCAGCTGGTGGGGACTGGAAGGGACCTGGAAAATGATGCCCCTGGGCTTTGTGGGCTCCTTCATACTCTGGTTTAACTTCAGAAATGCAACATTCACTCCGCCCACCTCATCGAGGCTGCACCAGGAAGGCAGCTACTGGCATATCTTCCTGCGTTATTCGGCAGCCTTTGCCCTGACCGGGGGATTCACCTTTTTCCAGGCAGGGATGAAAGCATCTCTCACCTACTACCTTCCCACCTTTCTGACCGCCACCGGAAACTCATTGCACTATTCTGAAATTGCCCTGACCGTTATACAGCTTGCCGGGGCCATGGGGGCACTTTTTGCCGGCACCATCAGCGACCGGATTGGGCGTTACCGGACCCTTCTGATCATCAGTCTGGCCACCCCGGCACTTACCCTTCTGTTCCTGAACCTGGAGGGATTCTGGATCTTCCCGGTTCTGCTGCCCCTGGGATTTTTTCTCTTTGCCCCTGTCTCGGTCATGCTTGCCACGGTACAGGACCTGAAAACCGAAAAGAAAGCTTTTGTGAACTCCATCTACATGACCCTCAATTTCTTTGTAAGCGTGATGGTTTATCCCATAGTGGGGGCCGCTATCGACCGGGTGGGTTTTCTTCCCACTTTCAGGGCCATTGCCTATATCGGTTTTGGTGCGGTGATCATTGTCCTGATAACCCGGAAAAACCTGGACAAGATTACCGGTACACTACCCCCACCGCCCGTTTCCTGATCCACCTTCCGCCAGTGGCTGGATGGTAAGCCGTGGCATGGACCACAAAGATTCCCGTAGGAACCATGCCCCCGTCTTCAGAAGCCCCGTCCCAGGTATATGTGGACTGTGGACCTGTGAGGTGGTTATTGGCCAGGTTCCGTATTAGGTTTCCCTGCAGGTCGGTGATCCATAAACCGATGATCCAGCCAGACGCCCCGGTGGAAACAGCTATCTCAAGCAAGTCCTGAAAGCCGTCGTTATCGGGACTGAACACAAGAGGTAAGACCTGAAACAAGAGATCTGTTTCTGTCTCGGTCATGGCCTGGGAATTTACCCGGCCCGGTGTGGCGTAGCCTTCCATGGCGGCCGCCGAGT
>SPBY01000046.1 GCA_004525825.1 Bacteroidia bacterium | reverse complement strand
CATACCAAACCACAGATTTGCCGATCTGGTTTCCTGTGGCCAGAAAACAGCATTCAGTGCATTGTCAGAAATCACATAGAGGTTCAGCGGCCCGGCATTTAAGGAGATCCCTGCACCCACATTCTTAAAATAACTGTTGATATAGGAGTAGCTCAATGTAAAATTCAAAAAGCGCCCGGCGGTGAAATTAGCGGAGGCAGTCACCTGCTCTGTAACGGCATTGCGGAGAAAATCAGTTCTTGAAAGGAGCCCAAAATTGATGTTTGGAGTTACATTCCATGAAGCGCCCAGGTAGAGTTTCGTGTTGAGCCGGCTGCTGTAAGCCCGGCCCGGACCCATATTCAAAGCTCCGGTAAGGGTGTCGGTCAGGGCGGTCAGGACGCTATCTATGTAGGTGTCGTTGGTATTATTGTCATCTAAAAAATCAAAGGGATCGACATCCACAGAGGTATAATCATAATCAAGCTCATAGCTCACCTGGTGAACATTGTCATTCCATTGAATAAAACCCAGGTCGAGAAGACTTGCACTCAATAACCAGCGTTCCCCTGGCCTGTAATTGATGCCCAGGTCGATGCCGGTCCCCATGTTCCCTTTGTTAAACGCGTAACGGGCAAGAGCATAGGGTTTAAGGTTTTGCAGTTCCTCATCAATCACGATATCTTCAATCATCCCGTCTTCATCATACTGTACTTCTGCAAAGGGGAGTGAAGCATTATACAACATATTTGCATGGAGGTTCCAGGCATCTTCGGAGGTGGTAAGAGTGAGCTGTGACTCAGTGGTGGTCAGGTTTCCAATTCCAAACAGGACCTTTCCGCGCACACCAATTTGTAACTTCTGCCCAATGTTCCCTGACCATCCCACAGAAATTTCCTCAAAAGCCGAAAGGTCGGCTCCTATTCCATCCAGGTCATAGGTTTTCCCATCGTCGGCCCCGTTAATAGTCAGTTGGGCCAGGCCTCCGGGAATGTAGACGTTCCCATCAAAGCGGGTGGTGACATCCAGGGAGAAAAAACCTACTCCAGTGCGGAATCCCAGTGAGAACAAGGATGTCCCCAAATCAGAAATCACGTAATTCATAGGCTTCAACTGTTTAAGAAAGGCATCTTTGTCCCCCAGTGGGTGGAGGAAGGTAATCAAAGAATCTTCCGAAGGGTGGGGAAAGATCACATCCCCCAAAGAGAGCGAACTGGAGGAAATTTCTGCCCGGAGCGGAGAAATCCCCGGGATTCTGAAATAGAAACCTGCCTCAGGCTGGTAAGCCGGATTGATCCTGTTGGACTGGGGTACACCTGGCATGAAATACAGTGAATTCATGACCTGGGCCTCCATCATATTACCTGCTGAAAGAATCACTCCCAGGATTAATAATACTCTCCATTTTTCCCTCATAACTCCTGTGTATTAATTCTTAAACTGGCATGCAATGAAATTTCAAATTCCAGGGTATACTGGGAATAAAATTTAACATACTGTGCTCCTTGTCCAGAGGTGACCAATCGTGCTACCACCACTATGTAACGCACATGCTCCAGTTTTATCAGTTTTTCTGTATGGAATTTTACCGTGTGGCTCTGCTCGCTGGCACTTAACAGCAATCCGTCACCATCCACTACTGAAGCTGGCAGGAATGCGCCCTCCTGCTCGAATAAGGAATCGAGTACCAGGTAGGATTCGTCCAGCAGGTATAACTGCAAATCCAGTTCAATGGGCAATTCATTCACTGTGCGGACTTTCAACTGGACATCCTTAACCAGGGCTGTGTCGATCCTCTCTCCCCCAATCTCAAATTCCAGGGTGTCTTCCAGGGCGTACTGTGTATACTTCAGATCCAGGGGAATCAGGAATTCTGCTTCAAGCATGAATCTGCTTGTATCGAGCAGAAAATGATTCTGGTCCGGAATATCCGGATCTATTCCGCCAGTAAGACGATAGGAAAGACTGTGCGGGGCCAGATTCAGCAATTCATGGAAATTAGAGGTCTGATTGTTAATGTTGAACTCTCCTCCAATGGTTTCACCCACCTGGGAAAGAGAGGGTGCAGGAATTTTAAAGGGATGGCCTTCATAAAACTCCAGGGCCAAGGTGCTCATGTCTTCTGCAGTAGCGATCACGCTGTCGAGTGTCAGTTCAAAAGGAATTCCCAGGGAACTTTCGGTGAAGATGTTGATTCTGGGATCGGCCAGCTTCAGGTGAGAAAGTGCCGGATAATCAGAAAAAATGCCAATCTCCTGCTCACCTCCCTCAGATACCACTTCTGCAGGATCGACATAACCAAACAGGCTATAGAATCCAAGATCCAGCATGCTGGTGTTGATCCCACACGATTCTCCCGGATTAATGGGATTGCCACTGTTAATCAGTGCCAGGTCATAATCCACCCTGAATACGCTTGAATCGCCCTGTTTAATGGTTTCCAACAAATATCCATCCAGGCTGTGGTTTACGGAGCCGGTAAAATCTCCTGCCGAACTGGTGATTTCGATGGAATTTGAATAGTCATTCCCGCCGGGATCGCGGATATATTCACTGCTGATAGTCATTACTCCACGGTGCCTGAAAGTACTGGCTACCTCAATCAAGATCTGTCCTCCTTTGAAGAATATGCTGTCAAGCCTGCTCTCACCTTTAATATCCAGGGAGTAGTATGTACTCTTCAGAAAATGTACGGTGTCTCCAAGGCCACTGGAAATAAATACGGGATCTGACCCAATCTCCGGTGATAAGTATATCTCGTCATAGTAATCGTCGACTACCAGGTCCAATGTGTCAACCCTGAGATTCACCAGAGTGTCTGAATAGGCCAGGTAGATAAGGCCATCTTCAAATTCTCCCACATAACCGGCCGAATCAAACAAGGCCACAATATCGCCCATGGACATGGACCCATGAATCAAAGGGACCACCACATTCGGCGTGATCTCCATCTCATCGGATAGCTTATCCAGCTGGAAATATTCTTTGTTACAGGAGGTGATTACTAAAGTCATCACCAAGAGACCCATAAAAGCAAAATTGCGTCTTCTCCTCATCTTTATTTAATTGAATAGTTATAGAGGAATTTGTTCTCACTTCCCACAATCAGGTTAAACCTGCTGTCAGATCCTGCAAAATAGCCAATGCTGAATCTTGTGGTCCCCTCCAGCGGAAAACCTTCATAGAGCGATCCATCAGAATTGATCAGGTAAATTTTGTTCCTCGACCGGTCGGTAATCCCGATCTTCACATCCGAAGCTGAGAATTTGTAGATGTCCGGCATTTCGCTGATACCCCCACGTACTTTATAGTCAAATATACGTTCCCCATCCTGGTTTGTTACTTTCAGGACATTGTCCGTGGCTAAAATGAATTCCGGAATCCCATCGCTGTCCAAATCTTCCAGGCGGAAAAAATGCTTGGGCGATGCCTTTCCAGGCAACAAAGTGGAGACCGTACCATCCATATAGACGGCCATAATATTTCCTGCTGTGTCTGTGGAAATCCATCTGGGTTTTGCTTCCCTGATGTTCATATCCAGGGTTAAGGGATTCTGGGGAGACAACACCACCCTTTGCTTCAGGCGAAGTCTCTCTTCTCCCTTTCGATCGAGAAAATAGCTCCTGTTTTGGTCCGTCGCCACGATATAGTCCTTACCCTGTACCCTGAAATGCTGAATTTCACCGTATACATTCGATTCTGTTTTTCCGAACTCCCATCCGGTGATCAGGTTTCCTGCAATATCATAGACATAGATCTTACGGTCATTGGTTGCAATAAAGAGACGATAGTCGCGGCTTTTATCATAGTCGAACAGGGCAAGCGGACTGGTGGCCGGAGATCTTAAGGATATGGGATACCTTTCCACATAGTTTCCGTTCCTGTCTATCAAGTGAATTTTTTCGGAGGTATTAAAAAGGTATTGCAATTTGCCATTCTTATAGAAATCCACTTGTTGAACGCTTCCAAGGATGGGGCCCTCCATGGGCTGCTTCCACAAAATCCTTCCACTGCTGTTGATCAGGTAAACCTTTCCCGCTGCATCCTGTACAAAAATCTCTTTTTCGGAAGTGTTGTGATTAAGCACCAGGGCGGGTTTGATGACGATCATGGTGTCGATCAGGCTCTCCCAGACTGTTAGAGCTTTGTCCTTTACCTGTGAGGTGTAGTTAAAACTAAGGCTGTTGTAGTAGAGGTCCCCTTCTGTACTATACTGAACCACAACTCCGGGTATCCGGCGAAGGAAGGGCTCCAGTTTTTCCATCTTTCCATTCATTTTACCCCCCAGGAGCTCCTGCTTATACTCCAGGTAGGCATAGGGCCTGAAAAACAGGGTCAGGTTGCTACGGTTGGAGAGATGATCCGATATCTCCTTATATACAGGATCACTCACAAAGGTCTTGTGCAGCACATTCTGATAGATTACCCTTGAGAGCATATCCACAGAGGGGCCAAAAATCAGGTAATTTTCGAATACCGTAAAGTATTTGTTGAACAGACAGGCTGCCAATGTTCCCTTGAAGAACTGATCGGGCAATGAATAGATATTGTAGCTGCTTTGATTATCCAATCGATATACCTGCCTCACAGAACGCATTTCAAATGAGTGAACTTGCAGATACTGTTCCACCCACTTCATCACCACTTCCACAGTTTCACTTCGGCTTCTGGTCTCAATAATCAGCATCTCCTGTTCTTTGCTACGGGTTTCTCCCTCGATGGAAAACCAGGCCATTTCATCGGCCACAATCCTGGAAAGATCTTCCAGGGGGTTAAATCCGTACATCTGCTCCAGCCTTTGCACCTCGCTCTCATATTCCTGCTCCTGACCAAGTCCTTTCATGTAGCTTAGGATCTGCTCTTTGAATTTGGTCCGGTCACCTATTCCCAAATGCAGGAAATGTGCGGTTCCTGCAGGCAAAATTTCATGCAGCTCCATCTTCACAGGCGACTGTCCGGTAAAGGCCCCCAGGAAAAGAGGAGCATCCGGATCGGCCGTGCTCATGCCATTAAGAATTATTGCATTCTCTTTGATATCCAGGTCCAGCTCTCCCCATGAAGCCAGATTGGATAGCACATCCAGCCGATTCCAGCCAGACTCTTTGATAATGGGATAAAACAGGTCAGGAAGATTTTTATAGTTGACGTAGAGGTTGGCATGAACGTACCGTCCAGCAGTTTCCCTAACCATTTGAAATCCGGATTCGGGCAAGGCACTTGCACCGGCATGGATGGTTCTTATGGCTTCCTCTACCAGCATGGAGGAGGGGCTAATCAGGCACATGCCATCTGTGCAGGTAAAGGTAAATTTCCCAGGAATAAGCCCAGGTCCCCCTGATACGTCATACAGGGTTTCCATTTCGTATTTCCGTTCGTTGACCATGGCCTTATCCTCCAGCAGAGTCAATACCATATTCTCAAATTCATGGTCCCCGTGAGCATGTGAATAGACCAGGTAAATAAGTGGGGTAAGCTGGTCCCTTCCAAGCTTATGCAGGGAGAGATTGAATCCCTCTTTTTTCAAATAGTCATTCAGGGATTCTGAACTGCGGATCTGTCCAAGGGTCAATTGAATCAGGGAATCCAGATCATTCTTCCCAACCATTTTCAGAAAATCCATCCACATCGTGCTGCCGGGCAGATAAGATTCCGTCAGATACTCAAAGTCAATATTCTCTGCAAAGAGAATTGCGTCGCCCGGGATGGCTTGCAGAAGCTCCACTGGCGTCGTTTTATCGAAGCGTTTAATCAGAAACAGAGTCAACAGCCCGAGGCATACCACAGCAAATACTCCCGCATATAAGAAACGTTTCAACATTCCTGACCTGTTTGTTCCAAAAATATGAATTTCACCACTAGTATCCCGGGAAAATTACCAACACTGCAGCTTGGTACAATTTTTGAGTTACTATTGCGTATTTTTCACTTATATGATAATTCGTATTCGCCTCATAATATGTGTATTATCCTTCTCTATTCATATTCATGGACAAAAAATAGTGGTGGTCAGTTCGTCCGACCGGGCTCCCATTGAGCATGTGGCAGTATACAATCCTAGCAAAGAACGGGCTGCCATCACCGACTCCGTGGGCGTGATTGACCTCTCCATATTCCCTGATAACGACACTATTATATTTCAGCACCCATCCTATCTGACTAAGAAATTCATTAAGACCGGGATCTCGGGACAGAGACAGGTGTCCATGGACAGAAAACGGATACTGATCGATGAATACGTCATCTCGGCTTCCAAATCCAGGGAGAGTACTCTGATCATCCCTTACATGGTGGATGTACTGAAAAAAGATGCGCTGATGGAATCCACCGGACTTACCTCGGCCGAAATACTTGAAAGTACTGGAAATATAGCCATTCAAAAGACACAGGGAGGTGGCGGCAGTCCTATCCTTCGGGGATTTGAGGCGAATAAAATTTTGCTTGTAGTGGACGGTGTCAGACTAAACAATGCCATTTATAGAAACGGGCATCTCCAGAATGCCATCACCATCGATAACTCCATTCTCGAGCGTACAGAGGTAATCTTTGGTCCCACCTCCATCATGTATGGAAGTGATGCCCTGGGTGGAGTTATACACTACTACACCCGTGATCCCCAGCTGAGTGAGGACAGCCTGGCACGCTTCAATATTAACGCCAACATCCAGTACAGTTCAGCCCAGCAAGGACTAACGGGACATCTGGATTTTTCTGCTGGCAAAAAACATTGGGCCTCCCTCACCAGCGCCACCTACAAGGATCTGGGTGATATCCGGATAGGGAGCAGGAGAAATCCAACCCTGGGTGACTGGGGCCAGATCATGCATTATGTGGACCGGGTAGGAGGAATGGATTCAACCCTGGCCAACGCAAAACCCCTGATTCAGCTTAATACGGGATACACTCAGCTCGACCTGCTTCAGAAAATCAGATATACTCCCTCCCTGTATGTAGACTGGATACTGAACTTGCAATATTCCACTTCTTCGGACATCGACCGCATAGATGAACTGAATGATTATAGTGGTGACAACCTGAAATACGCTGAGCATTACTATGGCCCCCAGAACAGGTTCCTGGCGTCGCTGAAAAATGTCCTGAAAAAGGACAACTCCTTCTTCACCAACATGACCACCCTGGTAGCCTTTCAGCTTATCGATGAGGACCGCTATTCCCGCAAGTTCAGAAACGATGAGCGGCTTAGCCAGCAGGAGAATGTGCAGGTGTTTAGCCTGAACCTCGATCTCCTGAAAGTGTGGAGTACCAACCATAAACTGAATTACGGGGCTGAGTTCAACCGCAACCTGGTAGATTCAGAAGCCTGGTATGAAAACATCCGCTCGGGAGAAAAGTTACCTGCACAAACCCGCTACCCTGAGGGGGGCAGCCAAACATGGAATGCCTCAGCCTATGCCAGTTATAAATGGATTCTTCATAAGAAACTGGTGCTGAACCTGGGAACGAGATACAACTGGGGAATTCTGAAATCAACTTTCAGCAATCCCTTGCTTCCTTACGACCGGATAGATATAAAAAACGGGGCCCTGACCGCCAGCGCAGGAATGGTATTCATTCCGTCGGACCGCTGGCAGTTGAATGCCATCCTATCTTCCGGGTTCAGAAATCCGAACGTGGACGACTATGGAAAAGTGAGGGCTAAAGACGATTTTGTCACCATTCCCAATCCGGACCTTTCCCCCGAGTATACTTACAATGCTGAGCTTGGAATCAGCAGGTTTGTGGAAGGCTACATGAAGATACAACTGGTGGGGTACTATACCTATTTGAACGATGCCATCGTCAGAACCCCCTACCAGCTAAATGGACAGGACAGTCTTGAATATGATGGTGACCTGTACAGGGTGACCACCAACTACAACGCCGGACAGGCATATATCTATGGGGTTTCCATGAGCATCGTGGCCAACCTGAACGAGAATTTCACCCTGAAAGGCACCCTCAATTATACCAAAGGACATAACCTGAGCGACGATGTCCCGCTGGGGCACATACCTCCCATCTTCGGCCGGACTTCCTTTACCTACCGGAAAAGCAGGTTTTTCATAGATACCTATTTTGTTTACCAGGGCTGGAAGTATGATGATGATTTCTCCCCCTATGGGGAAGACAATGAGTCGGAAGCCATGAGATACGGATTCCCTGCCTGGTGGACCGCCAATATTAAGGCTGGCTTTTCAGCAGGAGCACACTTTGACTTTATTTTTGCCATTGAGAACCTGTTTGACCAGTTCTACAAGCCCTATGCCTCCGGGGTAAGCGGACCCGGCCGAAACTTCATCATTACGGCCAGGTTTGGCTTATAAATCGTTGTCCGGCTCCCTCACTTTTGGTAACTTCCCTGCCTATGACCGCTATCAAACCGATTATTGAGGAAGGATGGAAAGAAGTTCTGATGGAGGAATTTCTATCCCCCTATTTCAGCTCTTTGAAGGAGTTCCTGGTGGAGGAGAAAAGGAACTATACCATCTATCCTCCAGGGAATCTCATATTCAATGCATTTAATCACACTCCATTCGACCGGGTAAAAGTGGTGATTCTGGGTCAGGATCCCTATCACGGCAGGGGCCAGGCCCACGGATTGTGCTTCTCTGTTCCCCATGGCATCCCCCAGCCCCCTTCCCTGGTCAATATTTTTAAAGAGCTGCATTCTGACCTGGGAATTCCGGTCCCTGCCCATGGCAACCTGGAGCTTTGGGCCGACCAGGGAGTGCTGCTCATCAATGCTACCCTCACAGTACGTGACAGCCAGGCAGGCTCACACCAGAATAAGGGTTGGGAAACCTTTACCAACCGTGTCATTGAAAAGGTATCGGAGTTGAAAAGCGGGGTGGTCTTCCTGCGCTGGGGCCGATATGCCCAGGCAAAGGAGAGCTTGGTAGATGGCAGCAAACATTTGGTTTTGAAAGCCGCCCACCCATCGCCCCTTTCTGCCTACAACGGATTCTTTGGCTGCCGACATTTCTCTCGCACAAATGAATACCTGCAAAAGCAGGGTCAGGAGAAAATAGACTGGAGGCTGTGATGTTTTTGGCACGTAATTTGTTTCTACTAATGTGACAGTTCATCCATCATATTCCCTGAAACATTCGGGGCCAGGTCCGTCTCCTACAGGCGGACTTTTATTTTTCTATCCTGAAGGCAAAGTCCGGTTCAAAGTCAATTTATGATTACCTCGTCACAGAAGATCCATGAGGGCAGACCGGAGGCATGATGCCACGCCGGTGCTGTTTTCATACTCTTAGCGTAGACTTTAATGTACCTGGCCTGGACAGGTGTGAACTGGAAGTCATAGTATTCCAGGTCATTCACTTTGTCCCCGCTCTTTAGTGGATGCGCAGTTCCCCTTTCTGCTATTTTATGAAAACTAACACTATCCGTGGAATAGGAGATTTCCACCTGTTCCGGAAAGAATACAACATGGTTAGTGACCTTTAGAAAGGCTGTATGCACGTGGCTTATGCTTTCGGCCTGACCCAGGTCAATGATCGCTTTCATATCATTTCCTTCGAATCCCAGCCAATTAGAATAAAAGCTATTTCCTCCCAGACTCCCGTCGGTTAAGACCTGCGGGTCTTCTCCTGCATACTTTTTTGGCTGGCTTAGCAGAAATACAGGCTTTTTTGCTGCCTTATTCGGCAAGGAGGCTCTGTCCAGGGCCCTCTCATAGGATTGAATATACTCATCTACTGAATACCCCATCTCATTCATCATGGTGATCTCTGCGGATTCGCATATGGATTTAAACTGTTCGAGCCTGGGCCGGATCTGAGGCGATAATCGGTAGTCCTCCGAAACTCCTTTTCTGGAGGCTTCCAGAACGGCATAATGGGTGCTGAGCCTTGCTTTTTTCACCCTGTCCAGCACCTCAGGTTTATGGGATACCGCATCCTCTGCCTGAGTGAAGAGTTTGTCATAGGTCATCAGCAATTCAGGCCGCAGGAAGGAATCAAAGCCCTGTGAAGGATCTCCATACAGAAATAGAAAAAAACCTGGGACTTTCTGTATTTCCTCGTGGATCGTATGAATATATTCTAAAACAAATGGCGCCGCTTCCTGGTAATAAGCTTCACTGAAACTCTCCATGATTTGATCCGGGTCCTGGTCAGGATTCCATAATAACTGCGCTGTCAGATAGGATCTCAATTCAAATAGCTCACTGGGCTGATGGCTGTGCTGCTCAAAGATCCATTTGGCATGGCTGTTTCTGAACAATTGAATATTGGGATGCAGGGTATGGAGATTGGGAAAGGGTGCCAGGAAATTGGTGAACTGGGTGGTATAATCCCAGATCCTGATTTTATCTGTGAGCTGTTTCCATCCTTGGAGATCGTTGGCAAAATCTGAACAACCTTCCTCAATGGCTTTGCTTCGGTCGCACTCAATGGAACAGAGCGTAATCAGCACATTGGCTGCCGGTCTGGTAATACAGGGCTTCCGGGTATACTGATAGGCCAGGGTAGAGATCATCTTGCCGGGGACCTGTTCTGCCACAGCATTTACGAAGCGTATCATCGATCCGCTGGGCGAACCCTCCTGCGAATCTATGGCTGAACAATGCTCACACATGCAATACTGCGTATTGTCATCCTGGCTCACTGAAATGATCTCAGCATCCGGGTACCTTTCAAACAGGGCCCTGACCGAATCGATCACTATCCGGAGCACATCCTCGTTGGAGAGGCATAACTGAGTGGTGAGTCGCTTGTCCCCGTGCAGGGCATAATACTCCGGATGAGCTTCATAAAATGAAGCTTCCGGCAAAAAACGATGAAAGGTATGTACTCCGGCGCCAGGCACATATCCCGGGAAAGCTTCGTAGGTCACACCCAGCTTGTCGGCAAAAACATGGTTTTCATAAAAGAGCCTGGAATGCACGGTGCGTGTTTCAATCTCGGGGGCATAGGTATAGCTGGTTCCGGGCTCGATCCTGATGTGCTTTGTTTTCGGGATCAATTCAGCTTCAGGACTTAACCACATGCAGCCCAGTTCCTGCTCAAGGAACCGGTATACTGCATACAGAGTGCTTTGGGGACTTCCTCCACAGATATATAGATCATCTCCCTCCTGATAATACCCAATCGTATATGGTGTGTAGGCGGTTGTGGGTTCAAATCCCACCTTTATTGATTTCGCCTCCGGATCATGGGTCTCCTCAGTAGTCACCGGTATATCTGCACCGGAGCTCTGTAAAATATAATGTCTCAGTTCCTCAGCCGCATGTAGAATCGTAGAATCGGCTTCTGATGGGATTACAATTTCGTAGCTGCTCACCCCATCCCGGACTATCACTTTGGGTGAACGGAAACAGCTCATAAGAGAGATAAAGATCCCAAGGTAAAGCAAGAGAGCGAAAAATCGTGACGGGCGTTGATGTAAGGTGGCCATATGATACAGGTTTTTAGAGGTATACAATATACCACCTAGATGAAGATGAGTCAAGCTGGATTTTAAAAGGGCTTATAGCCCAGGATCTCGCGGACATCGCGAATGGTTTTGGAGGCGCTTTCGCGGGCTTTTTCCGCTCCCATTTTCACCACCTTTCGCAGGTAGTCTGAATCATTGTAGATATCATTGATCCGTTCACGGAT
>SPBY01000128.1 GCA_004525825.1 Bacteroidia bacterium | reverse complement strand
CTGGTACATCAGTCTTCCTTTCAATATAGAGTTTCCCGATCTTCTCTACTCTATTGGAGGCACCATCGGATTCCAGTACACCATGGGAAGGCGCTGGTACTGGAACTTGAGCATGGGTCCCGGATTCACTTTTTCTGATTCGAGATTTCACTTCAGCGGTGCAGGCGATTTTGGGCTGGGAATCATTCTGAATAAGTTGTAAATCTCTTAAACCTTCTTCTGCTATTCCAGTCTAACCTGAATACCTACAACATAACTAAACCTATTATGAAATCTTTCAAATTTGTTTTCTGCGCTCTTCTCGGAATCTCCATTCTTACCTTCAGTTCCTGTGGACCGAAATACACCCTGGAAGAGAAGGAGGATTACACCCTGGTACTCAACCAGGGAGGAGCCACCCTGGGCTATGCCCCTGCTTCCGGAGTTACTCTTATTGAGAATAAGGGTTATGCATTCAAGGATCTAAATAAAAACGGCGAACTGGATGCCTATGAAGACTGGCGCCTGCCGGTGGATGAACGCATCGCCGACCTGGTCGTACAGATGTCAGTGGAACAGATGGCCGGACTGATGCTTTACAGCGCTCATCAGGCCGTTCCAGCGGGCGGTCGTGGTCCCTTTGGCGCCACTTACAATGGCAAAGCCTTTGCGGAAAGCGGTGCGGCACCCTCCGATTTGTCAGACGCGCAGAAGAAATTCCTCACCGATGACAACCTGCGCCATGTACTGGTAACCTCCTTGCAAACTCCTGCTGTTGCTGCCAAGTGGAACAACAACATGCAGACCCTTGTGGAAGGTATCGGGCTGGGGATCCCGGCCAACACCAGTTCGGACCCCCGTCACAGGACCAGGTCCAGCGCAGAATTTGACCTGGGCTCGGGGGGAGATATTTCCATGTGGCCGGCCTCCCTGGGAATTGCAGCCACCTTCGATCCCGATTCGATGAAGCAATTCGGAGAGATCGCATCCATTGAGTATCGTGCACTGGGAATCTCCACCGCCCTTTCCCCGCAAATCGACCTGGCCACCGAACCCCGTTGGAGCCGCTTTAGCGGCACTATGGGCGAAGACCCCAATCTGGCTACAGACATGGCCAGGGCCTATGTGGATGGATTCCAGACTTCGGCCGGAGATCATGAAATTTTAAATGGCTGGGGCTATCATAGTGTGAATGCCATGGTGAAACACTGGCCCGGGGGAGGTCCCGAGGAGGGTGGACGAGACGGCCACTTCGGCTACGGAGCCTATGCTGTCTATCCCGGCAATAAGCTGGAGGATCACCTGGCACCCTTTACCGATGGGGCCTTTAAACTGGAGGGGGCAACAAGCATGGCCTCGGCAGTGATGCCCTACTATACCATTTCAACAGATGTTGACTCCAAATACGGAGAGAATGTGGGGAATGCCTACAGCAAATACATCATCACCGACCTGCTCAGAGAGAAGTACGGATACGACGGTGTGGTTTGCTCCGACTGGGGCATTACCAATGATGTGCAGTCGGTGGATGAGTTCGCAGGGAAAAGCTGGGGAGTGGAAACCATGAGCGTGTCAGAAAAACATTACAAAGCCATCGATGCAGGCATTGACCAGTTCGGAGGAAACAATGATATGGGACCGGTATTGGAAGCCTACAACATGGGAGTGGCCGAACATGGTGAAGAATATATGAAGTCGCGATTTGAATTGTCTGCTACCCGACTCTTACGCAATATTTTCAGGGTAGGATTGTTTGAAAATGCCTACCTCGATCCAGCTGCTACGGAACAGATCGTGGGTAATCCCGAATACATGAAGGCCGGGTATGAGGCCCAGCTTAAATCCGTGGTCATGCTGAAAAACAGCAATCAGTCGCTTCCCATCAAGGAGCGTTTAAAGGTTTATATGCCCCAGCGATATATTCCTGCTGCAAGCAACTGGTTTGGAATGAGAAGCGAAGAGAGATGGGAAGATGCATTTAATCAGGGGATTGTATCCAAATATTTCGAGGTAGTTGAATCACCCGGTGAGGCTGACTTTGCCCTGTTGGGCATCCAGAGTCCGGATGGGGGAGTCGGTTATGATGCTACTGATCTGGAGAAGGGTGGCAACGGCTATGTGCCTATCACGCTGCAATATGGCCCATACAAAGCGGAACATGCTCGTGAAACCAGTCTGGCAGGGGGAAGCCCTTTCGAGGACTTTACCAACCGGAGTTACAAAGACAAAACAAACACCGCGAGCAATCTGCCCGATTTAGCGCTGGTAGTTAAAACCAGGAAAGAGATGGGCGACAAAGCGGTAATTGTGGTGATTAACGTTTCCAAACCCATGGTGTTTTCGGAAATCGAATCCGCAGCCAATGCCATCCTGGTACACATGGGTGTTCAGGACCAGGCATTGATGGATCTCCTCACCGGGGCAGCTGAGCCCTCAGCTTTGCTTCCTTTCCAAATGCCGGCGAATATGAAAACGGTAGAAGAGCAGATGGAAGATGTGCCCCGCGACATGACTCCTTATACCGATTCGGACGGAAATATCTATGATTTTGCATTCGGCCTCAACTGGAGTGGAACAATCGAAGATGCAAGGGTATCGAAATACAAATAAGCTCCTGAATTTCAGGCATGGTAGATGATCAAGTGCAGCCGGCAACACCCGGCTGCATTTTTTTTATATAGTGGATCAGGGATTGTACCTCGACATCCTGAGTAATTCCTGGTAGTTGCGCTGCGACATTACCTGGTGCACAGTCAGCTTAGGGTTTCGTGCAGCATAGGCCTTTACAATCTGCCACCCCTGCCAGACAGCTGCCCGTCCCGGCGATTCGGAGGTAAAGAAGCTGGTAAAAGGGGCATCCTCCACCAGTTTACGTATGTTCAAGGGATCTGTGGAAAAAAGCAGCTTCTCCTCCACCAGGTGGGTCCACATCTGTTTCTCATTGTTTCTGCACCAAAGCATCTGATCGGGTGTGAACCCCATCTTCAGCTTTTCATCGACGGCGGGAAACATGGCGTCCACAAACCACGCGATCTGTCCGTGCCAGATCATCCTGGAGAGCGCATTATCCAGTGAATCATTGTATGGGTAAAGGCTGGTGGCCCAGGCGGTCATAACGTCCGATGGCACCCGTGAAGGTTCCTTTTTCTGCACCAGGTAGTTTGGAGTCCCCATCTGCTGGTAATAGATGCAATCGCTGCCCAGGTACTGATCGAGCCCCACCCCCACAAAGTGACCCACCGTGAATAGCCCCTGGTTGAACCTGCTTATATAAGCCACCACTCTTGGCGGTACCGAATCGGGGTAGTGATACAGGTAGTGCCTGAAACCATCGCTCAGCTCCTCCTCCAGGGCATCGGTGGAAGCATAGACCTGCTTGGTGTAGTCATACACTTCCTGATTTATGGGATCGTTGATAAACATGGACAGGTATGAGGGGTAACGCCTCGAAGAAGCCTGCCCTATGCCAATCACATGCACATTAAATACATCGAAAAAATCCCCAAAACGCACATACATCGCGTCGATGGCCCCTTCAAGGGTGTCCTGCTCCATTTCGAAAAGTGCACGATCGAATCTCTCCAGCTGAACCCTAAGGTCGATTCCGGAGATATCCACCTCCAGGGGCTTGCTTTTACAAGCGTTCACCAGCAAGCCAAGGACCGCTAGAAAAAACAGCATCCGGTGAACAGGTCTCATCATAATCATTAAATTTGAACGTTATAGGGGTACACAAAAATATAAAATATGAGACGAATACTGGTTATTACCATCATTTTGGGTGCCACAATCTCTATTTATGCGCAGAGTCCGGTAAGATTCAACGTACAGTTGGATCCCCAGTTTGCCTGGCTCAACTCCGATGACAATGCCGTAAAACCCAATGGTTCAATCTTTCATATGCAAGTGGGTCTTCAAATGGATTATTATTTCGCCGAGAACTATGCATTTGCATTGGGGGTAGGCATCAACAACCTGGGGGGAAACCTGCTGTATGCCGATTCCATTGAATTCAGTTCCAAAGGAGAAACCCTGCTTGTGGAGCCTGGCCAATCAGTGAAAATGAACCTTCAATACATCGATATTCCGATCGGTCTGAAACTAAAAACTGAGGAGCTGGGATACGCCACCTTCTTCCTTCAGCTGGGATTCAACCCCATGATCAATATCAATGCCAAAGCCAGCACAGACGACGGGGGCATGGACAAGGAAGACATCCGGGAGAGCATTCATCTTTTCAACCTGGGCTACCATGCAGGAATAGGAGTGGAATACCAGCTTGGTGGCAGTACGGCCCTTGTGGGGGGCCTCCGCTGGTCAGCAGGACTTACCGATGTAAGTGATAACGACCGTTCAAATGTGAAGACCAATGCCGTTACCATACATATTGGAGTCCTTTTTTAAATAGGATATGAAAATTGCCCTTGCACAGCTGAACTATCATATCGGCGATTTCACTGGGAACCTGGCCAGGATTACTCATGCCGTAGCAGAAGCCGGAAAACAGGGAGCCAATCTGGTGGTATTTTCCGAACTTTCCATTTGTGGCTATCCTCCCCTTGATTTGCTGGAGAGGAAAGAATTCATCGACGCCTGTGTGTCCCATGTTGAAATGCTGGCCGAGGCCATCGACCCTGAAATGGGGGTGCTGGTGGGGGGGCCCGAACCAAATCCGGGCAGCGTAGGCAAAATGCTCTACAACTCGGTGTTTTTCCTGCACGGAGGTAGGATCGGTCAGGTGTTTCGAAAGTCTCTTTTACCTACCTACGACATCTTTGACGAATACCGTTACTTCGAACCAAATCGTGAATTCGAAATCCTGGAATTCATGGGAAGGAGGCTGGCAGTGACCATTTGCGAGGATCTGTGGGATGAACAACCCTTCGAAAACGAGTATGCGCGAAGCAGGCTCTATACATGCAATCCACTCGAAGAACTGATTCGTTTACGACCCCATGCGGTGATCAACCTGGCTGCATCCCCTTTTTCCCACAAGAAAATGGAGGCCAAGCAATCTATCTTTACCGGGAAAGCAAAGCGATACGGACTTCCTGTGCTGTACTGCAACCAGGTTGGGGCCCAGACTGAACTTCTTTTTGAGGGTGGCTCCATGGCTGTAAATCCTTCCGGGAGTGTAGTTGCCAGTCTCCCATTTTTCAGGGAAGACTCTATAATGGTCGACCTGGATGCACTGATCCGATCAAAGCCAGCTCCCGATGCGGGCAAGATTCCCGAAAGAATAGAAGCCATAGCCGGGGCGCTGATCTGCGGGATCAGAGACTACTTTGGTAAATTGGGTTTTAAAACGGCTACCCTGGGTCTTTCAGGGGGCATAGATTCGGCCGTGACCCTGGCGCTGGCGGCAGAAGCCCTGGGACCTGATAACCTTCATGTGTTGCTTCTCCCATCCCAATATTCGTCAGATCACAGCGTCGATGATTCGGTTGAAATGGCCCTTGGGCTGGGTGTCAAGTACGACATCCTCCCCATAGAACCATTGTTTATGCAGTTTCGGGAGACTTTGAAGCCGCTGTTCAAGAATCTTCCGGAGGACAATGCCGAGGAGAATATCCAGGCCCGGATCAGGGGAGCGCTATTAATGGCTCTCTCCAACAAATTCGGGAATATCCTATTGAACACCAGCAACAAAAGCGAGACTGCAGTAGGGTACGGAACCCTTTACGGGGACATGAGTGGTGGCCTCTCTGTGCTGGGTGATGTGTATAAAACCGATGTATACCTTCTGGCCAGATATTTGAACTCGGAGAAGAAGGTGATCCCTGAAAACATCATCACCAAACCACCCTCTGCTGAGCTCCGACCCGACCAGAAAGATACAGATTCATTGCCCCCCTATGAGGAACTTGACAAGATTCTGGAAGCCTATATCGAAAAACAGCTTCCTCGGGAAAAGTTGGTAGCTTTGGGATTTGAGCCGGAACTGGCGAACAGGATCATCACTTTAGTAAATCAGAACGAGTACAAGCGTTATCAGACCCCTCCCATCCTCAGAATTTCCTCAAAAGCTTTTGGAGTGGGAAGGAGGCTCCCTCTGGTGGCCAAATATTGAAGCTGAATGGATTATTTTTTCTATTTTTGTGTGTTATTCAGCATAATAAGATAAAATCAAACGATACAATGCATGAAAGGACCTATAATGCAGATGACTGTATAGACAATCCGAAATCTGTATTCACAGTACTTACTCCCAAAGAAAAAGAATTCCTGAAGCAAAATTACACGTGTGCATTTTACAAGAAAGGTGAGATCATTTTCAAGGAGGGGGACAAACCCCTGGGCCTGATGATTCTGGCCGAAGGAAAGGTAAAGATCTTTAAGGAGGGTGTGGGTGGAAGAGAACAAATTGTGAGGATGGCCAAGCCGGTGGGGTTCATCGGTTACCGGGCACTTTTCGCTGAGGAAAATCACACTGCCACTGCAGTGGCCATTGAAGACTGTGTATCCTGTATCGTCGATAAAGATAGCGTGTTCAGGGTGATGCGTAGCAATGCCGATCTAAGCATGAGTGTCATCCAGTCTTTTGCCTCGGAACTGGGTTTTTCCCACGACCGAACCGTTACCCTCACCCAAAAACACATCAGAGGCAGACTGGCTGAATCGCTGATCTTTCTAAAAGACACTTACGGTTATGAGGACGACGGTCTCACCATAAAAATTTACTTATCCAGAGAGGATGTGGCCAATCTCTCCAACATGACCACTTCCAATGCCATTCGAACACTCTCCACTTTTGCCCAGGAAGGAGTGATCTCCATTGATGGAAGGAAAATAAGGATTCTAGATCTGCCAAAGCTTGAACGGATTAGTGAGCTGGGCTAAGAGATGAAATTCCTTGGTTACATTCTGACTTACAGCCTGGTATGGGTGCTTCACGTGCTGCCCGAAACGATTCTTTACCTGCTATCGGATTTTCTCTATTTTCTGGCTTACCATGTGGTTCATTACCGGAAGAAGGTTGTATTTGCCAACCTTAAAAGAGCATTCCCTGAATACAGCAGGACTGAGATACGGCATATTGCAAAGAAGTTTTACCACCATCTGTGTGATACCATGCTGGAATCATCCATCTCTCATTTCTATTCAGAAAGCAAAGCACTGAAACGAATCACCTATACAAACCTCGAAGTATTGCATGAGCTTCATGCATCCGGCAAACAGGTCATGGCAGTTCTGGGGCACTATGGCAATTGGGAATATCTTTCAACCCTGAGCCTGGTTACAGAATACCCCTTTGTGGCCATTTACAAACCGCTGAGGAATAAGTACTTTGACAGCATGGTCACCCGGAACAGGACCCGGTTTGGAGGCATAGTTACCCCCATGGAGCAGATAGTCCGGAAACTTTTCGAATTAAAAAGCCAGAAGATCCCGGTGATTACTCTTAATTTGAGTGATCAGAGTCCCATGTTCAGCCAAATTCAATACTGGACCAAATTTATGGGTATCGATACTCCGGTCTACCTGGGCTCTGAAAAACTGGCTAAAAAGCTGGATGCTGCTGTGG
>SPBY01000707.1 GCA_004525825.1 Bacteroidia bacterium | reverse complement strand
GTGCTTAGCACCCTGAATGCCAATGTTTCGACCCGCAAAGCAGCCTGGATCCTGTTCTGGCGCAACGGTCGTCCCGACCACTTCTATGCCCCCTACCCCGGGCATGCCTCGGCCCCCGATTTCATCGAATTTATGAATCACGAGCTGATGTATTCCTTATCCGAATTACCCGACCTCTATAAATAACCTAAGCTGCGAGCACAGCGAGCACCTAACCCACTAACCTTTCCCCCATGAAACTAACCCTATTCGACATCCTCATCATCCTGGCCTACCTGGCCTCCACCATTGTCATCGGACTGGTCATGAAAAAACGCGCCCAGCGCGATAAAACTGCCTATATGTTGGGTGGAAACAAGCTGCCCTGGTACATGCTGGGACTGAGCAATGCCTCCGGGATGTTTGATATCTCGGGAACCATGTGGCTGGTGACCCTGGCCTTTGTATACGGTCTGAAATCCATCTGGATCCCCTGGCTCTGGCCGGTGTTTAACCAGATCTTCCTGATGGTTTTCCTGAGCATCTGGCTCAGGCGCTCCAATGCGACCACCGGGGCCGAATGGATCCGGACCCGTTTTGGTTCGGGAAGAGGAGGGGTGCAATCCCACTGGATCGTGGTGATCTTTGCCCTGATCTCTTGTCTGGGCTTTCTCACCTATGGCTTTATCGGATTGGGCAAGTTCGTGGAGATCTTCATTCCCTGGGAAGTGGTTAGTCCCTATATCCCCTTTGATGTGGCGCCCCAGTACGTGGCCCATGTCTACGGAATCGTCTTCACCCTCTTTGCCATGTTCTATGCCATCCTGGGAGGGATGAGTTCCATTGTCTGGGCCGATGTGATCCAGTACACCATCATGACCATTTCTGCTATTGTGATCGGGGTGATCGCCATGAACGCCCTGACCGACAATCCCCTGGTGGTTCCAGAAGGCTGGATGAATCCCTTCTTCGGTGCCCGGCTTGATATGGACTGGAGCGGAATTATCAGCGAGGTCAATGAAAAAATCAAAAGCGATGGCTACTCCCTGTTTGGCATCTTCTTCAGCATGATGCTATTCAAAGGGGTGCTGGTGAGTATGGCGGGGCCGGCCCCCAACTACGACATGCAGAAGATCCTCTCCACCAAATCGCCCAAAGAGGCAGCCAAGATGTCGGGCTTTGTCTCTGTGATACTGATGCCCACCCGTTACTTTATGATTGCTGGCTTTGCCGTACTGGGACTTCTCTTCTATGACAAACTGGACCTGATTGTGGGTGGCCAGATTGACTTTGAACAAATCCTTCCTTCGGCCATCAGCGAATTTGTTCCTGTGGGTTTAATGGGCCTCTTGCTGGCCGGACTGCTGGCCGCCTTTATGTCGACCTTTGCAGGTACCCTGAATGCTGCCCAGGCCTATATAGTGAACGATATTTACCTGAAGTATTTAAATCCCGGCGCCTCCCGGAAACAGGTGAGCCGTACCAATTATCTGACCGGTATACTTGTGGTAGCTATTTCGGTACTCTTCGGCTTCTTCGCCCTGGACGTAAACAGCGTGCTGCAATGGATTGTATCGGCCCTGTGGGGTGCTTATGTGGTGAGTAACATTCTGAAATGGTACTGGTGGCGATTTAATGGTTCCGGTTTCTTCTGGGGCATGTTTGTTGGAATTATCTCTGCGTTGATCTGCAGCCGGCTATTTGGCTTCCTGGACCTCTACTACTTCCCCATCATCCTGGTGGTCTCGGCCATCGCGGCCATCGCGGGCACTTACCTGAAACCACCTACCGATGAAGAAACCCTGAAGGCCTTTTACAAGAATGTGAAACCCTGGGGCTTCTGGAAGCCCATCCACGACATAGTGGTGGCCGAGGACCCCACCTTCGAAGGGAATAAGAACTTCTGGAGGGACATGTTCAACGTGGTGGTGGGTACCATTGCCCAAACGGCACTGGTAATTTTCCCCATCTACATTGTACTGAAGAGGGTGGTTCCTCTGGGGATTGCCATTGGCATCATTGTAGTGTGTTTCGTCATCATGAAGAGAACCTGGTGGGACAAGCTGCCCAACGACTAACTGCATAGC
>SPBY01000517.1 GCA_004525825.1 Bacteroidia bacterium | reverse complement strand
ACCTCATATTCCAGCTGCTTTCCGCTAAAATTGGAAAGCCACCTGGGGATCTTTATCCTGCCAATATCATCACAGGATACATGATGGGTACACGATTCCAGGATGAGAATTTTATCTCCGTTATTCAGTTTCGACAGATGGGGCGTTCCTGCCAGGTAACTCTCAAAATCGCCCTTGTAACGGGCCAGCACCGTACTGAAACTGGTCAAAGGGATATCCTCGGGGATGGAGGCATCAGCCTTTTTGAAGACCTGACTGTCTGTGATGACCAGGGCTGGTCGGGGAGAGAGGCGTTTCAGAAGGGTATCGATTTCACGCTCCTTGGCCACCACAGCAATGGCATCGTTGTCTAAAATGTCCCTGATGACCTGTACCTGCGGCAGAATCATCCTGCCTTCCGGAGCTTCTTCATCGATGGGGGTGATCAGCAAGACCAGGTCGCCCTGGGAGATAATGTCTCCCACCAGCGATTTGGAGAGGTAAGCTGTTTCGGGGATGGCATTTTTGATGGCTCCGATCAGCTTCTCCCTGTAGCCAGGTTGCAGAGTGGAGAACTCTAAAATTTCCAGTCCGGTGGCTTCCAACACCCTCTTCCGGATCGCAGAAGAGACAGGCTCCAGGTCCGCTTTATTATGGACCACCAGGTAGGGCGCTTCCCACTTGTCCAGTTGTTCAATGACTGCTTCCTCTTCCCGGTCGAAACGGTTGCCGGCCAGGACCAGGATGCCCAGGTCGATGGTCCGGATCACCTCGCGGGTTTTTCCCACCCGTTTCTTTCCCAGTTCTCCGCTATCGTCGGTTCCGGCCGTATCAATCATCACCACCGGGCCGATGCCGGTAATCTCCATGGATTTTTTTACAGGATCGGTGGTGGTTCCTGGCTCACTGGAGACGATGGCCACTTCCTGTGCTGCCAGGCAATTGATCAGGGAGGATTTCCCGTTGTTTCTTCTGCCGAAGATTCCGATATGAGGTTTGGCATCGCGTCCTTTCATAGTACCTCCCGGATGTCGTCCACGGTAAAGCCCTTCTTCAACAGTTGGTCAGCTTCCATCAGCTTCTTTAGTTTCTTCGCATCGATCATGCCAAGTTCCTCGTTGGCGGTGAAGATGTCTGTGCCGCCCTCTTTCATTTTTTTTGCCAGTTCTGCGGCGCGGTTGTAACCAAATAGGGGAGAGAGGGCCGTAGTAACAGCGGGACTTCTGAATAATTTCTTGCTGGCGATCTCCTCATGCACCAGGAGTCCTTTGAGCATTTTCTCATTAAGTGCGCAATTCATGGAGATCATCAGTTTCAGGCTTTCGAGAATGGAAATGCCGATTTCTGGCAGGTAGGCATTCAGCTCCAGGCATCCCATTGCACTCAGGGAGGTGATCTTCTGATCGTTGGCATAAATGCGGTGCGCCGAAGAAATTATATACTCAGGAACCACCGGGTTGATCTTCCCGGGCATGATGGAACTGCCAAGTTGCAGGGCTGGTAGTTCAACTTCCCTTTCTCCGCTTAAACCAGAAGCCAATAAGCGCAGGTCAGAAACCATTTTTTCCAGGTTCACGGCATGGGCCTTCAGAATGGCATGCACCTCCACCCATTTGTCCAGGTTGCTGGTGGCATCCATCAGGTTCTCGCTCTGGGTTACCGGGAGGGAGGTAAGTTCTTTGAGTGCCGGGACCACCTCCATGATAAAGAAGCGCGGAATGGAGATCCCTGTGCCAATGGCCCCGCCTCCCAGGTTGACCACTTTGATCCGTTCAAAAGCCTTGGATACTCTCCACCAGTCGCGCGACAAAGCTTCGCTGTAGGTAGAGAACAATTGCCCGTAGGTGGATGGAACCGCTTCCTGCATCTGCGTATATCCCAGTCTCAGGCTGTTGCGGTACCTGGTTTCCAGTTGTTCCACGGCAAAACGGCTTATATTCACGGCCTCTTCCAGCTCATTTAAGAGCTGCAACACGGCCACGGTGAGCGCAGTCGGGATCACATCGTTGGTGGACTGAAACAGATTGGCCCCCTCAATGGGGTCAAGGATGTGGTATTGGCCAGGCTTTTTTCCTAGTTCCAGGAGGGCTGCGTTGGTGATAATTTCGTTGATATTCAGGTTGATACTGGTACCTGCACCCCCCTGGGTGCCGGGGACAATGAATTGATCAAAGTAGGAACCACGGGAGACCGCAGCGGCAGCTGTTTCCAGTGCGCCCAGTGTCTTCTCTTCAGGGATTCTCAGATGCTTCACCATATCGGGGTGCTCCTTCTGCAGAGCCTTCATTAGTTTTCTGAGGGTGCGGTAACAGGCCAGTTTGACTGTTCCGGTGGCACGATACCACTCTTCAGGAAAGGGGATCTGGCCAGGGAAATTCTCCCGGGCACGAAAGGAATGAACCCCATAAAGAGCACTTGCCGGGATGGAGACTTCTCCTATGTGGTCTTTTTCAGTTCTCATGGATTGGGAATCAAAGACAAAAATAGCTGAATAAAACAAAAAACCCGCATAGCCAGATAAGCTGGTATGCGGGCATATGCAAGGTGAGATTTACTTGGTAATTAATCCCTCTTTTTTCAGTTCATTGAGCAGTTGATAGGAATACTCATTGAACCAGCTTTCCACACTGGATGGATTGCTGGCTTCAGACTGGATCGACCATAAGAGCTCATCTGAGGCAATATCGTAGAAATTGCTCTCTATGTAGTAGGTTTTGTTGGATGAGTAGTAACCGGGCGAATAAACCTGGGGATAATAGTAGTTGTAATAGCCATAATAAGAGCCATACATGCCATAATTCATGGGATAATACGCAGATCCGGGGTGATAGGTATCTACGCTTAACACATCAAGTACAGCGATGATAAATACGGCATCACACCCGGTTCTCTTAATGGCCTCTGCCAGTTGCTCGCGGGTAAAGTTTTCGGAGATCGAAAGTTTTGGCGGAAACACGTCACTGCTTGGTACAGCCTTGTTTCCCCTTGAGGTTATGGTCTGAGCCATCCGGCTTTCCACATCAAAACTGTTGCCCTGGTTTTGGGACATGACAATCACAAAGATGGATTTGTAGGGACCTTTGGTATGGGCCTCGGGATTGATCCAGGAGGTAGTGATCTT
>SPBY01000513.1 GCA_004525825.1 Bacteroidia bacterium | reverse complement strand
CACCTAAATAGCGCTTCATCATTAAATGTTGTCTTCTGAGCTGATCGGGCACATAACCCAATACCTCCTTATTGGGACCTTCATATTCGCTAAGCAAATATCCATCCCACTTATGTTCCATTAAAACTGCAATAATCTTATCGTATGGATGTGAGTCCTCAATCAAATCATCGGTCATGTTAACAAACTTTGCATGGCATGCATAAATATAAGGAAGGAGTGGGATTAAATCTTCAGGTTCGCTTGTTTCAATCGTTACACCAGGTATTTTCATCATCTTTTCTTTTGCCTGGAATACACCAAAATCAATATTCAGGCCGAAATTTTTGGTGCCGGTTTTTTCAATGAATTCAACATAGTCGCCAATTATTTCAGATTTTAATGCAGTGGGCTGATGTATTTCAGGGCACATTACCACCTTATGTTCCGCGGCCACAGGAAGCGCTAATTCTATGATTTCCTTCCAGTTTTTTACCGGAGTCAGTGTTTCATCAATCACGCCTAGCTTGGTTCTCATTACTGTAAATCCCAGTTTATTGGCAAGCTTGATATCTCGTAAAAGCATGTTGTAGGATTCTTTGGTAGTGAGCTCACGCCCCTCATGGAGCCTGGAGTCCACCCAATGGCCATACTCAACTGGAACAATGCCATATTTATTCAACAAACTGAACCAGTTCTTGACCCATTCATCCGACGGGTTCGGATAATTTGTGATGTGCCCGTTGGCGAGAATTTCCAATCCGTAGGCACCCATAGAAGACATATCTGCCAAACAGTCTTCAAGAGTCATACTGGTGTATAATTCACCTGCATAACTATACAAAGATACTCCTCTTTTGGGTTTACCATTCTTCTCATAAGTGGGTATGGTTTTTGCTGAGGTGCTTCCCATTGCCAAGCCTCCTGTGGTTGGAATAGCGGCCATTGCCGCTAATCCGGCAGTTGTTCTTAAGAAATCTTTTCTTGATACTTTCATAATTATAGTTTATTCAGAATTAAAATAGCATACGGGCCATCCTTCTGGCCTTCTTATTTCTTTTGTGCAGCCAACCACTCCATGATATGCACGGGCCTTCCATTCAGTTCAACCGCTGATCCGTCGTAATCCTGCCAGCAGTAGTTGGCATGACTGTATATCCAGGACCAGTGACCCTCGTAATGGTAGTCCTCTCCACCATAGAAACCAGTGATATCGACCACATGGTCATAATAGGATAAGTGGACATTTTTTGCCCCTGCGGCCATCAATCGTTTGTAGACGGGAAGGACAGTTTGGTCCGGCTTGGTGGTCTGATCATCTGCTGCATGGACAAACCACATGGGTACATTTTTGATGCTTTCAATTTGCTCATCGGAAATGTATTTCGACTGGTAGGCCAGCGCGCTTATAAAACCGGCTGCAAAGTAGTCGGGATGCTGCAGGATCAATTTCAAGCTCATATACCCTCCGTTGGAACACCCCCCCACATAGATCCTGTCGGAGTCAATATCAGGGTGAGTGCCCACAAAATTCTTAATGAATTCCATCAAGCCCTTATGATACATATCCTCTCCCTCTCCATGGTTCATCACCCCTTTTGCATTGAGCATCCATGCCCCGGGACACTGGGGAACAAGCACATAAGCTCCTTTGAAGATGGCTTGTATTTCGTCTGAAGCATAGTTGGCTGCCCGGTTGGCCATGAGCGGAACCGAAGGGTCCGTACCACCTTCACCGCCTCCATGCAACCAAATAATCAAGGGAGTTTTCCCATCCTTCTTTTCAGGGGTGTAAACTGCATAGGACATGCTGAATTCTTCACTGGTTTCATAGCGACCAGAAAGATCAAATTTGTCCAGGGTAAGGCTCAAACGACCCGATTCTGTATCCCAAACCTGCTTGGTGGTTTTTTCGGTAATGGTCATGCGATAATCCACCCAGACGTTTCCACGACATTTTTCATTTCGCGTATACTTGAATGGAGAACCAAGTGGAAGCCGGGGACTCACGAACATTACCAGAGTAACATAAGCCCCGGATTCCATATTATTTCCGTGCTCATCGGACACATAAGCATGAATGATGGATCTCTCCCCCGAAGCTTCTTCTCCTTTTAATTCTACACATTCAGTACTTCGTTCTACCTTAACCGTATAGTCCTTTGGGTTGACACTGGATACGGTTTCGCCCATCGAAAGGATGACTTTGTTGACGGCGGGCCCCCAATCATAACCCTCCACCACCAGGGTATATTCTCCTCCTGAATTATTTTCGGAATTCGGGAATGGGGCATTGCTTAATTCGGCGCCGGCTGATATGGCTGAAACTGTGACCAGCATGATGGCCATTGTAAGCACAAGTATTCTTTTCAAGTTGTTCATGGTATCAAGTATTTGGGACTTAGTTGATTTCGCTTTGTTGCATTACTTTGTTCTGATCAGGATCACTCCATTGGCACCCCGGGTACCATAGAGGCTGGCATCCGATCCTTTCAGTACATTTAGGGAGGTCACATCGTTGGGATGGACCATGTTGCATACCGTTGAATAATCTGTTCCTATAGTCATCCCATTAACTACGAAAAGGGGGCTTGTATCCGACATGAAGGATGCTGAAGCTCCGCTCACCGAAATTTTCGCATAGGCCCCTTGTCCCTGAACATGAACACCGGGCAGTTGCTGCAACATATCATTCAGGCTCCTGTTAGACGGTTTTTCCTCGTTGGGATTCACCTGGATATTTGATTGGTTGGAATTCTTTGCTTGTACTCTTTCATATCCTTGGTCCACAATTTGAGAAGAGGGGTCCTGGCCTGATGAACCAGTATTTTTAGTGCTGGAGCATGCTGTAAACATTATTACCGCAAAAAGCAACAGACAATTCTGACAACGAGAGACGCGTATGTTCATATGCTTGTTCTTTAGTGTGTTAGATGGTTGCTACAATTTTCATTCGGAATAACTAAGCATTCTCCTTTCACCCAGGAAATTGATAATTTCTACTCCTTTTACACTCCGGGGAAGCCAGAGCCGTCTGCCGGAATGCGACAGATAGCTGTTTCCGTAGGGTATCTCTTCCCGGTAGGACCGACCGTCCTGCAAGTGGATGATGGCTGCATGATCGTTGGCCTCCAGGGCCAGCGACT
>SPBY01000054.1 GCA_004525825.1 Bacteroidia bacterium | reverse complement strand
CCTCTTTCTCGCGAAGTAAAACACGGCCATCTGTATCGGTAAATTGCACCGCTCCGCTTCGAAGGGACAGGATTGCCCTGATCTTGTCCGTGGAGATCACCACAGATTCATCCTTCTTCTCAACTGTAAAGGGCGTCCCGGTCGTTTCCCGGGGAAGGGTGACCAGGCTCTCCCTGTCTGGAAACCCTGCTTCAGGACTTGCACTCACCCGGATGATATCCTCATGGATTACTTCGAGCCTGACCAGTTTCACTCCGGAATCTTTGGAAGTTTTTATGCTTGCGATGATTCCGTTTTCGGTGGAAATAAAGGTATCATTGCTGCAGGCAGAAAACAGAGAGAGCAGTATTGATAAGCAAAGAGGGATGTACCTCATATCCGGGTTTTTCATAAATGATAGCTTAGTACCCGATACAATAGATCTGCTCTGTTCCTTTCATAAGGTAGGCGTCACCGGAAACTGCTATGGATGCCCAGAATTTGTCTTCCAGGACATTCTGGTGGAGCACTTCAAAGTTTCTTCCTGCATTGAACACCTGGGTTACTCCTTTCTCATCAGTAAAGAAAATCTTGTCCTTATAGGCCCAGGGTGAGGCCCAGCAGCCGGCAACATTGTCAATCTTCTCTTTGTAAACCTGTTTGCCGGTGACAGCATCTATGCAGGTGATTTCGCCTCCCCGGCTGCTGAGCAGGTACAGCAGTTCTTCATACAACAAGGGTGAGGGATTAGAGGTAGGGGCATCCGGATGGGACCATACCACCCCGCTGCTGGTGCTTTCTCCTTCAGTCGGGGTAATGTCTCCTTCAGCGCCTGCACTGATGCAAAACAGGGTGCCAGGTGTATCACGATATCCTGCATTTCCCAGGTACAACATATCCTGTCCGCTTACCGGGGAAGGAATGTTGTAATATCCCGCAATTTCCAGTTCCCAGAACAGCTCCCCGGTCAGGGGATCATACGACCGTGCCGTCTTTCCCCCGCTAACCAATTCTGTGCGAATGCTGTTCTTCCAGATAATGGGTGTGCTGTAGTTGGTAAGCTCGTCACGTTCCTTTTTCCATATCTCCTCTCCGCTTTCTGCATCCAATGCCACCAGGAAAGAGCTTTCCTCATTGTCTACCTGGACATATAACATGTCCTTATAAAGCAAAGGAGAGGATCCTGTACCCCAGCCATTTAATGTGGGATATGCTCCCAGGTCCTTTTCCCACAGCAGGGTACCTTCCAGGTCATAGCAATAGAGCCCGTTATTACCAAAATAGGCATAGAGTCTTTTGCCGTTGGTCACGGGAGTTTCTGAAGCATAGTTGGTGGCCCGGTTTTTTTTGGTCCTGGGATTTCCCTCTTTGGCCACCTCTTTCCAGAGGATTTCTCCGGTTTTCAGGTCCAGGCAGCTCACCTCCCAGCGATAGATTTCCTCCAGGTAACTCTTGTCTTCTTCCGGATCGGGAGGACGCTGTGGGGGAGGGGGAGGATTCTGACCGCTGCCTGAAGTACCGGCGGCTTCCGCCTGGGGTCTGGGCGGCGGCGGAGCCTGGCGTTCGGGAGCAGGGCTTACCTTCACAGGGATGGCTGAAGTTATGAAGATCTTGTTGCCCCAAACCACGGGGGAGGTCCAGCTTTCCCCTTCAATTTCGGTGCTCCATCGGATGTTTTCTGACGGTCCCCATGTATCGGGCAGGTTCTTTGCCGTAGCGATCATGTTGCTTTCGGGGCCCCGAAACTGGGGCCAGTTCTGGGTACAGGAGGTAATAAACAGGACATGTAAGTACAGAAAAATTTTAATAATCAGCGGTTTACGCGCTTTTTGTTTCATGATTCAGGTATTAAGGATTAGATAACCATTGGATCGAATTTTGGAGCAAAAGTTTAAGATGCTCATTCACATAGGCCTGTTTATCGTGACCGAACATCAGGTAGAGGCAGGTAGAGTTGTCGCATTGCTTGACCCAGGCCACCTGGGGAGCACAGTACTGGTGGCTGGTGCCCAGCAAAGGGTGAGCCTCTTTGTTGATTTGTATGTTGTAGTACCCTTCATCGTGAATCATAAATTCACTGATCCCCCGGGTGACAGGGTGAGAGGGATCAAGTACTTCTATCCTCAGGTCCACATCGTGAGCATAGCCGGAGTGAAGGCTTGAATCAGGTTCATAGCCGGGCATCACATATTTGCCACCCACCATTTCCGGGTAGCCATCCCATTGCTGGAAAGTGCAAAGGGCATGGTGCATGAAGATCATGGGAATGCCCTGTTGAGTCAGATTCCGGAATACTACCGAATCAGCCAAGGGCATATCTGGCAGGTAATCATAAAAGAGCAGCAGGTCATACTTCCCGACTTTAGAGGAGGAAAGCAGCTCCAGGGCAGCAGGATGTGAGACAGAGTCGAAGCTGATGCCTTCCAGCGAATGGAACAACTCAAAGAATTCAGTAGTATCATATGCATGGCCCCCTGTGATTACCAGGATCTCCGGGGATTTGGAACAACCGGCCACAGCCAGCAGTATCCATAGGTATAATATTCGTGGCATCATCCGACAATATCCACATTTCGGCCAAAGGGCGACAGGGCAAAACCGACCAGTTTGAAGTGCTGCATGCCCCAGGGTATACCGATGATGGTGATGCAGAGCAGGAATCCGAATACAATGTGAAGGAGGGCAATCCACAAGCCGGCGATCAGCAGCCAGATCACGTTCAGCAGGCTGTAGAGGCACCCGGGCAGTTCCCCTTTATCCACTTTGAAGGTGCGGCCAAAGGGCCAGAGGCAGAGCGATCCGATCTTGATCAGCTGAAATCCAAATGGGATCCCGATGATGGTCACCATCATGGCCAGTCCCCCCAAAAAATATCCAATGGCGGTGGCCAGTCCGCCAAAAAGGAGCCAGATTAGGTTGCCAAGAAAATTCATAGGTCCTTAGAGTTTGTCCTACAATATAAGAAAAACAAAAAAAGCCACCTCCTGAAGGAGATGGCTCGATGTATTTAATAAAGGTTTGTTTGCTATCGGCTTATTGGCCAGAAGTGACAATCGCATTCCGAAGATTCTCGATCAACTGGAACGAAGTTTTCAGTTCTTCGTTTGATGCAATATCGCTGATGGGCGCTACGGCTAGTTCGGATTTCAACTTAATCAGTTGTTCTGAGAGGGCCTTCAGTTGTTCGAAAGTATTCAGTACAACAACCCCTTTAAGCTGATCCTGCTGCCTAAAAAATGCATCATACAATATTCCGGTGGAGGGATTGAGCTGGTTCAGATAGATCACCAGAAGCTCACGGATGTCTCCCTCGTCTTCCTTACTCTTCTCTTCCACCAGCAGCTTTTGCTTCAGAAGGTTGCCTGTGATATGTACCTTCTCAACAAATGCTCCGGTAAGAAAGGCAGTGTGGACAAAAACCATCTCTTTTTCAGATTGGTATTTTTCACTGTCTACCAAAAGGGCATTGAACATCATGGTGATGGTGTCGCGATGCAAAGTTGAACCTTCAAGCTTTTCAAGGGTCCATGCTCCGAATTCCGATTCCACACCGATGTGTTTCGCGAGTTCCTGTGCAGCCTGGAAAGTCAGATACATGGTCTCGGTGGCCTCCCCGTAAAAGTGGTAGAGTATATCTGTAACGTAGACTCCCAGATTGGCAGCGGCAATGGGATAAGAAGCTTTGTAAGAGTGCGCACTGTAAGGATCATTGGTGAGAACATCATAATACTCAGCATTTACCATTTCCAGGATTCTGAAAACCTGATCCACACTGTTCAGTGAGGGATCGATGGTCTCGGCCGTTTTGATATAGTCTTGAATGTCGAAAGTGCCGGAAGTCTGGTCCTTCTTGCTTTTGTTGCCGCAGGAGGCGAACAGGGCGAGTGATAAAACCAGCACCAGGGTGTGATTTAAATACTTCATTTCAAGTGGGATTATGGTTAACTTTTCAGCTTACGAAGATAGACAAAATATTTTTTATATAAAAAGAAGAAAAGCTGCCCTGGCGGACAACTTTTCAAGCCCTAAATCTAACCCTATTGTTAACCTAAATGTTGGTACAAATATGAAGGGAATATTTTAGTAAAAACATGAGATTTCTCATGTTGGACCTACAATGGCTATAATTTTTTATGGATGTTCTCTGTGACAACGTGACCGTCGAATAGTTGAATGATCCTGTGCGCCTTTTCAGCATCGTTGGGCGAGTGAGTAACCATGACGATGGTGGTACCCTCTTCATTCAGTTCTGTAAGCAGAGCCATTACCTCACCGCCATTGGCTGAGTCCAGGTTACCCGTCGGTTCATCCGCAAGAATCAGCTTCGGGTTTGTTACCACTGCACGGGCAATGGCTACACGCTGCTGCTGTCCACCCGATAGCTGCTGGGGAAAGTGGTTCTTGCGATGGCTGATCTTCATACGTTCCATCACAATATCCACTTTCTTCTTCCTTTCAGAACCACTCATCTTGAGATAGAGCAGGGGCAGTTCAATGTTTTCATAGACTGTGAGCTCATCAATCAGATTAAAACTCTGGAATACAAAACCAATATTCCCCTTGCGCAGGTTGGTCCTTCCTTTCTCTTTCAGGTTGGCTACCTCAGTCTCGTGAAAGACATAGGAGCCACCCGAAGGATTGTCGAGGAGTCCGAGAATATTTAGCAGGGTGGATTTGCCACAACCCGAGGGTCCCATAATGGCTACAAATTCCCCGTCTTTCACTTCAATATTTACATTATTCAGTGCGGTGGTTTCGACCTCATCGGTGCGAAAAACTTTTACCAGGTCAACAGTTTTAATCATTATTGCGGTTTTTTAGAAATGTTGGTAGTCTTAAAAACAATTGATATGCCAAAACATTTAATTTACAGGAGCAGAGCAATATACTAAAATCTGTCTAAAGAACAAAGTGTTCACTTTTGAGACGTTTATGTTCGTAATCGTACAGTGCGTACACCTGATTTTCAATGAACGTCTTCCTTTGGTGGAAGCGATGTAATATCAAGACGCACGATAATCAGAATTGTTACAGATCTGCTAACAATTGCTTCTGCGAATGACCGAATATAAGATAAAAAATCCAGCTGTCCTGTCTCCAGTTATACACTAACGATAGAGGATTGCTTACTGAGCTTTAATCCTAACCACAATCTCTTCGGCTATGTGCAGGGCGGTGGTGAGGGTCTCCAGGTCGGTGAACAACTCGCCGCTGGCACCTGAATGGTGGCTTCGGCCCACGACCTCCATCACATATTTCTCCTTAGGATCCTCCATGTCGATGTTGGTGTAGTAAACCAGCGCAGGCTGACAGGAAGTTTTGTATTCTTCATCGTCCGGGTACTTGTTGTTGGTCCAGAATTCGTTCCAGTCCCAGGTCTGGTTGATTTCAAACAGCACCCTGAACTTCTTGATTCCCGGTTCATCCAGACGGGTATGGAGAACAAAGCTTTGGGCAGGAGTTGGTCCTGTATAGGCATCCGGTACAGGATTGGTGGGGGTGGGAAGATAGAGGCCTTTATCGGATTTGATCCCCCTTTGATGTGCCCATCTTGGTACTGCAGCGGGTCGCTGGATCTCTCCGGGTTTCCAGAATCCTCTGGAGGCATCTCCGTGCTGGAAAATCCCTTTGCCTATGGACTCTGCCACATAGAGTGTTTGCAGATAGTTCCCCTTATCATCCTCTACCCAGATGGCCATCAGCGGATGGTTGTGTCCCTCCCCTTGGACCATGGCAATCTCCAGTTGGCTTCCTTTGCCCGAAGGATTTGAACTTATATGATCAGGGCTTTCTTCCACAGGCATCTTTGTGTTGGTGCAGGAGATGATCACAAGTATGACAGCTAAGAGCAGAAAAAATTTCCTCATGACTTGACATTTTAAAACTCAATGATTACTCCTATAGTTGGCAGCACGGTACCTCCCGTCGATTGCAGCTCCTTCATGCTGTAGCGCTGCAATTCTGCAGGATCGCCGGGATTCACAATGATGGGATCCCCGTTGGCGTCCAGCTCCTGTACCAGGAAGGTGTTGGTAGTGGTCTTATAGTTGTATACATTCTGAATATCGACATACAAATTAATGGTTATCCGTGACAAATACCACTCTTTGTCGACCCGAAGATCAAGCTGGTGAAAAGGCTTGTAGCGCTCCTGGTTGTATTGGTTGTAATCCGGAGCAGGAAATCCTGTAACATCCCAGTAATCCACCAGCGAAGTGGTATATACATCAAAGGGAGTGTAGGGCTGCCCCCCCACAAAACGCCATTTGAAACCAAGCCGCCAGTTGCCTTTGAATTCCCTGAAGCCGTAAATATTCAGAAGATGGACATTGTCCCAGGTGGTGGGGATCCATCCCAGATCGGTGAGCGATTCTTTCCTGGGCAGGGTCTCGCTGCGCACCAGGGTATAGGAGATGGTTAGGTTGCTCCCAAAGAGGTCCCGGTTGCGGTAGAGGAATTCGGCCCCGAAGGCACGTCCCTTGGCAACGGATTCCACAGGCTCGGCACCATAGAGGCTATAATCAGCTCCCTTGCTGGCCAGGGAGATGGAATCGACCAGGGAGAAAGGGTAGTTGCTGTATTTTTTGTAGAATCCTTCCAGACTGATTTTTGATTCTTTTTCCGGGAGCCACTCCAGTCCGGCCACCACATGGTCCGACCGGATGTACTTTAAGTTCGGCTGGTTGACCATGATGCCTTCCTCACTTTTAAATCCCATGGTGGTATAGGCAGGTTCCTGGTAGAATCGGCCCATATTGAAATTCAGATACCATCCCGTGGTGAGCTGGTAGGACGCTGAAAGCCTGGGAGAAAGCTGGTTGATCATGTTCTGCATGTGCTCGTTATAGTTGTTGGCATCGGTACGCAGTCCAAAGGAGAGCACCATTCTTTCCTTCAACAGTTCCTTGCTTACCTGTCCGAACAGGCCCCACTTGAACAGGTCAAAGGCTGATTCAGTGTCCAGGGTAATAGGCTGGCTGTTCACATAGAGCTTATTAAAATTTTTGGCATAGAACTTTGCATATTCAAAATTGGCTCCATAATTCACCTTCAACCCACCCTTATAGCGGGAAGTATGTTCGTACCTGAATTTATTTTCGATCTCATCCGAATTGTAATCCAGTGTAAGAAAATCCTCCTGCATGATATTGTTCTTGTACTTGAGCGACTCGTTGTGCAGGTAATTCCGGCTGGCTACCCAGGTGTCGTAACCCCGGTCGCCATAATGCTTCCACACCGCCCCAATGGCATAGCTCCACTGGAAACTTTCCGGCAGGTAGCCCAGTATAAACTTTTGGTCTTCGGTTTCGTTGGCATCCAGGTTCAGATTGTTGTTGTCATAGGAGCCGATGCTGACCAGGGAGAGTTCATTTTTTTCATTGAGCCGGGTCTTTACCTTGAACTGGTAATCGTTGTACTTGGGCAGAAAGGGAAGTTCCAGCAACTTGAACAGGAATTGCAGATAGGAGCGTCTGTAAGACAAAACATAGGTGGTGTTTTCCCCTATGGGTCCGTTCAGTGTAAGCGCCAGGTCGGAAGCTCCTACCGAACCTCTGAAATTCAGTTTGTCTTTGTTCCCGTCCACCTGGTAAAGTTCGATGACTGAACTCAGGGCATTCCCTTTGTTGGCCGGGAAGGCGCCTGTATAGAGGTTCACCTCCCTTAGGAAATCGGCATTGATGATCCCGATTGGTCCCCCGGAGGCTCCCTGGGTGGCGAAATGGTTGATGTTGGGAATTTCGATCCCGTCCAGGTAGAAAGTATTTTCGCTGGGTCCGCCCCCCCGAACAATCACATCATTTCGCTGGGCAGGTGTGGAGGCCACTCCCGGATAGGACTGGATCACTTTGGAGATATCGCGGTTGCCCCCTGGACTCTTCTCGATTTCCTCAATGCTGATTCGCTGGAGGGAAACGGGACTCTCCTCAATGTTCCGGAAAGTGGAGGCCTTGACCACCACTTCTTCAAGTTCCACATTGGCTTCCACCAGGGGAATATCAAGGAATACTTTCTTGGCATTGGTCACCTGGATCGCTTCCGAAACATAGCTCTCAAATCCCACAGACGAGACTCGCAGTTCCACATAACCAGGTTCCAGGCCGGTGAAAACAAAGTTGCCATCCAGGTCGCTGATGGATCCGACGGAAGTGCCGTAAATGGCAATGGAGGCAAACTCCACCGGGGCATTGTTGTTGACGTTGTACACCCTGCCCTGAATGACACCTTGTTGTGCATGGAGGACTGTCTGGCTCAGGAACAGGATGATGATCAGTGCAGGTATATTCTTTGTCTTCATTGCATTTGGCTTATTCACAATGCTTACAACGCAGACATTTAATTATTGTTCAATAAAACATACAACAATGTTAAACAAAAAAATCCTTAATGACCCTAAATGATTGAATTAGTACAATTTTTCCCAGTCCAAATCGGGATGTTTTTTCTTGGCAACTTCCAGCTTTTCCTGCATCAGGATTTGCCTTACCTGGGCGGCCTCTCCTTCTTTGTTCAGGGGACGGTGCTCCAACATCTTTCGCAAGGATTCCACCTCAATGATAATCTCCCTGGATTTAGCTTCCATCAGGGCGCCCTGAAACTTCTCCCATATATACCGGGTAGCCTGATCACTGGTATGGAGCATGTCTTCGGCATAAAAGCGGTAATCACGCAGTTCGTCCATCACAATTTCGTAAGAAGGAAAATAGAAGAACTGCTCGGGGAATTTTTGTTGTAGTGCATCACCAGCAAGCAGCAGGGCAGCTTTGCTGAGCTGGTTCCCATGGGCCCCGTCTTTCCAGTGTCTGACAGGGCTGACGGTATGGAGGATCTTCAGATGCTTGTTGAAATCAAACAGTTCCGGGAGAAGGCTTTCATAGGCTGCAATGATCTCCCGGATGGTCAGCCGGGTTCGGATGAACTCCTTGGCCGGGATCTTGTGACAGTTACAGACCACTTCGCCCGTATGTTTGTAGCGATAGACCCAGGAAGTGCCCCAGGTAAGGATCAGAATGTCGGCCTTTTCCAAGACCGCCTTGGCTTCCAGAAATGCGTGGTTGATTTTTTCCAGGGTTTTGGCCTGGTCAGCATCAGAGAATCCCGTGTAATGGTCGAAGGAAAACCACAGGCCGTTGTAATGGTCCAGGTCTTCCGTCACATAAGTCTTTTTACGCATCAGGGCCTCCAGCCCCCTTTTTACAGAGAGGGGATTGTAAATCACCCCAAATGGATTGATGCAGACCGGGAAGAGGTACCTCTCGATCAAGCGTCCAATGTTTTCAGTAAAGCAGGATCCCATCATAAGGACCTGCGAATGGTGATTCAGTGAAAAAGGATATTCAGACAGGGAAACTTCGGTAAGCAGTTTCATGGGATTTCTTATAGTTTATAGGCACAAGCAAGATAAGGAAAATGCAGCGAACACTTCCGATCTCAGCACAGGTCCAAAAAAGCTTATGCGATATCACTGCAGGGATTAGCCTTGGCACTATGATTGAGAACTCCAGGTATCAAGCGGGCTTTGAACATTAAATTTATTTCTGTTGAGAACATGGGTGTAAATCATCGTGGTTCGAACATCTTGATGACCCAGCAACTCCTGGACGGTTCGAATATCATAACCATCCTCAAGAAGATGCGTTGCAAATGAATGCCGGAAAGTATGACAGGAGACATTTTTGCTTATCTGTGAATCTCTGACGGCATTCTTCACGGCTTTCTGCAAAAAACTTTCGTGGCGATAGTGTTGTTTCAACATTCCTGAACGAGGATCAAGTGCCGGTTTCCTGGCTGGAAAAATATATTGCCAGGCCAGTTCTTTCGAAGCAGTTGGATATTTTCTTTCCAATGCTTCTGGCATAGAAGCACCTAAGAATCCTTTCACCAGCATATTTTCTTCCAGTCTGAGCCTTGCCTTCTCAATTTGTCTGTTTAACTGTGGTATTAGCAGGCGCGGAAGGATGGTTCTTCGATCGTTGTCTCCTTTACCCCCCCGAACAACCACCTCGTTCAACTCGAAATCCAGATCTTTTACACGCAGATTTAAACACTCGGTTAATCGCAAGCCACCGCCATATAAGATGGATGCCATAAGTTGAAATTCGCCCTGCAAGTGTGAAATTACCCTGTATGTTTCATCCCTGCTGAGCACCACAGGTAATCGCTTCCCAATCCTGGCATGCTTAAAATCAAATTTGTCCAGCGGAATCTTTAATACCTTTTTGTATAGAAAAGCAAGAGCATTTAATGCCTGGTTTTGAGTGGAAGCGGAAACCTTTCTTTCCACCGCAAGGTGAGTGAGGAAATTCGCTATCTCCTTTCCACCCATCTCCCCGGGATGTCTTTTGTTGTGGAAGACAATAAACCTGTAAATCCAACCGACATATGTTTTTTCAGTACTATAACTGAAATGATTGGTGCGTATTACCTCCCTGACTTGATCTAAAAACTTCGAACGCAGCATGCTCAGAAAATCATTTTCTGTTATACCAGAAGTCTCAACCGTTTGCTTCTATTAATGTGATGAGCTATCATTTATCACCTTTCATTCTGGCACTTTTTCAGTATTTGAAATAGAGCAAAGACATTGCAATTGATATTGACTTCAATTCTTCGTAAATTTCATTGCATTCTCAAAATCAGGGAATTCTTTTTGGGAGTGACGTGGCGAAGCTGTGGGATGCCGAATATTTTCAACAATTTGTCTAAACGATCCGTTCAGACTTCCAATTATAAGAATCGATTTATCCAACCTTGAATGGCAGTATATTCATTCAAACCAGAGTGCTATACTGCACATGGCAGTAGAATATATGTTCCATGT
>SPBY01000537.1 GCA_004525825.1 Bacteroidia bacterium | reverse complement strand
GCTGGATGAGACCAAAAGCTGGAGGCTTGAAAATATGAAACCGCCCATCAATTCACCCGAAGACGATTTCGGAATTGTGTTTGAAGAAGAGGTGGAGCGTGGTTTCTTCTCTTCGGCCAGGAAGGGTAGGGGCAACGACGACATATTCTCCTTTGTTTTACCACCCCTGGAGTTTTCGGTGACAGGCGTAGTGAGGGATGAACTCAATGACGAGATCCTGCCGAATTCCACCGTAAAGTCGGTGGGCAGTGACGGGATCACCGTGGAAACAAATACAGGCGAGGGAGGTACTTTTAAATTCATGCTTATGCCCGGAACCGATTATGTCTTTATCGCCAGTCAGCCAGGATACCTGAATGGAAAAGAGCGGGAATCGACCCGGGGACTGGACCAGAGCAGGGACTTTGAAGTGACCATCTATCTTGCTTCCATCACCCAGGTGATTGAACTTCCCAATATCTTTTATGATTTTGCAAAATGGGATCTGAGGCCCGAATCCATGGTGTCGCTGGATAACCTGATCGAAACATTGAATGACAATCCCAATGTGACCATCGAGCTTATGTCGCACACCGACTCGAGGGGAACTCCGGCCGATAACATGGAGCTTTCACAGAAAAGAGCACAGTCAGTGGTGGATTACCTGATTTCCAAGGGGATCGCTGCCGACAGGCTTCAGGCCAGAGGTTATGGCGAGTCACAACCCAAAGTGGTGGATGAAAAAGTGATAGCCCTATATGATTTTTTGGAGTTGGAAGATGTCCTTTCAGAGGCCTTTATCAATCAATTGGGGAGCCCGGAGCTTCAGGAAAAAGCTCACCAGGTGAACAGGCGTACTGAGTTCAGGGTGCTTTCCATCGAATATATTCCGCAAAACTAAAGGAAATGAGCCAATCTTCCCGTTACCTGGAGCGCGGAGTATCTTCCGGCAAGGAAGATGTACACCAGGCCATCAGGCATGTGGATAAGGGGCTCTATCCGAATGCCTTCTGCAAGGTGATTCCCGATATGCTGACAGGCGATCCCGATCATTGCCTGGTCATGCATGCCGACGGAGCCGGAACAAAATCCTCACTGGCCTACGTGTACTGGAAAGAGACCGGCGACCTTTCGGTTTGGAAAGGCATTGCACAGGATGCCATTGTCATGAATCTCGACGACCTCCTGTGTGTGGGAGTAACTGGCGATATACTGGTTTCTTCCACCATCGGCAGGAACAAGAGCAAGATTCCGGGCGAGGTAGTTTCAGCCCTTATCAACGGGACGGAAGAGATCCTGGCAGAGCTGAGAGACATGGGTGTTCCCATCTACAGCACCGGGGGTGAGACTGCAGATGTGGGTGATCTGGTGAGAACCATCATCGTGGATTCCACTGTGGTGGCTCGCTCCAGGAGGTCCGATATCATAGAAAACAAAATTGCCCCTGGCCAGGTGATCGTGGGCTTATCTTCGTCCGGACAGGCCAGCTATGAGACCACGTATAACGGAGGAATGGGAAGCAACGGTCTGACTTCGGCACGCCACGATGTCTTCGGAGCCTATCTGGGTCAAAAGTATCCGGAGAGCTACGATCCTGACCTTCCGGGCGACCTGGTCTATTCGGGTACAAAGAGTCTCACCGAATCCATTGAAAATGTGGGTCTTGATGCCGGAAAACTGGTTCTGTCCCCTACACGGACCTATGCACCGCTTATCAGGGAGGTCCTCCAGAACCACCGGGAGAAAATCCATGCCATGATCCATTGTTCGGGCGGCGCGCAAACCAAGGTCTTGCACTTTGCTGATAGGATTCATATTATCAAGGATAAGCTTTTCCAGGTACCCCCGTTGTTCAGGATGATCCAGGAAGAATCGGGCACTTCATGGAAGGAAATGTACCAGGTATTCAATATGGGGCACCGCTTCGAAATTTATACCGATGAAGAGACTGCTGGGGCCCTGATTGACCTGGCCGCAAAGTTCCGGATTGAAGCCAGGATTGTCGGGCGTTGTGAGGCGTATTCCCAGAAGAAACTCACCATCAAAGGAGAGCAGGGAGTGTATACGTATAAAGGAGAGTAAGCATGGATGAGAATTTGATATTATCACGTTTGGAGGGAGTCAGGGCAAGGTTCGAAGAGGTGGGTGAATTGATCACCGATCCAGCGGTGATCACCGACATGAAAAGGTATGTGAAGCTGAACCGGGAGTACAAACAGTTGGAACCCGTGGTGGAGGCGATGAATGCTTACAGAGATCTTCTCAGCAATATAGAAAGTGCAAAGAAGATGCTGGCAGAGGAGAAGGACGAAGAACTCAGAGAGATGGCCAAAGAGGAGTTTGAGCTTTATCAGCAGCAAATCGTTCCTCTGGAAGAAGATATTAAGCTGCTTTTATTGCCCAAGGATCCGGAAGATGACAAAAACGCCATTGTGGAGATTCGTGCAGGAACGGGGGGTGATGAAGCAAGTATTTTTGCAGGCGACCTTTACCGCATGTATGCCAAGTTTTTTGAAGTTATGGGGTGGAAGGCATCAGCCACCAGTTTTACTGAAGGAACAGTAGGCGGGTATAAGGAGATCATCATGGACGTAAGCGGGAACGGGGTATACGGCGTCATGAAATATGAGTCGGGCGTACACAGGGTGCAGCGTGTTCCGCAGACCGAAACCCAGGGACGGGTACATACCTCGGCTGCTACTGTGGCGGTGTTGCCCGAAGCCGAAGATTTCGAGATCGAGGTAAAGCAGTCCGATATCCGAAAGGACACATACTGCTCCTCTGGTCCGGGCGGACAATCGGTCAACACCACCTATTCGGCCATCAGGCTGACCCATATTCCATCGGGGATTGTGGTTACCTGTCAGGATGAAAAATCCCAGTTGAAGAACCTCGACAAGGCCATGAAAGAACTGAAAACCAGGCTTTACAACCTGGAATACCAGAAACGGATGGATGAAATCTCCTCCCAGCGTAAGACCATGGTGTCTTCGGGCGACAG
>SPBY01000177.1 GCA_004525825.1 Bacteroidia bacterium | reverse complement strand
GGACATCCTGATTGATGCATTCATCCTGCTGAAAAAGAAGAAGGAGTTCAGCGATGTGAAACTGATACTTACAGGCGGTTCCTCCGGTGATGACAAGAAATACCTCTCTGATATTAAACACCGGCTAAGGGAGCATGGACTGCACCACCAGGTGGAGATTCACGAAGATTTTGAGGAGCTGGGTCTCCGGGAGTATTTTAAAAAAGTATCCATGGTATCGGTGCCTGTCCGCAACGGGGAGGCCTTCGGGCTCTACTTGCTCGAGTGCATGGCTTCCGGTGTACCTGTGGTCCAGCCCGCACTGGGCGCCTTCCCCGAAATTGTCGAGCTGACAGGAGGCGGAATCATCTATAAAGAAAATACTCCGGAAGTCCTGGCCCAATCGCTGGAAAGGCTCTTGTCGGACCAGGAGGAACTGGACCGCCTGAGCAGAAAAGGAAAAGAAGGAGTGAACCAGCATTTCCGCATCGATATGCAGGCCGAGCGGATGGTGGCGATCTACGAAAAGGCCATCGGAAAAGAAGTTCCGGAGCTGGTTTCAAAATAAATAGGCTGACTATGTTACTTACACTCAATGGCATCAGCAAAGGGTTTGGCAGCACGTCCGACTCTACCTACCGTCCTGTGCTGAAGGATCTTACCCTGAAAGTTAAAGAGGGGGAGCGCATTGCCATCCTGGGACCTTCCGGATCGGGCAAGACCACGCTGCTGAACCTGATCGGGGGACTCGATTACCCCGATATAGGCAAGGTGGAGTTTCGGGGACAGGATATTACGAGACTTTCCAACGCAGAGATGGACCGCTACCGCAACCAGGAGATTGGATTTGTGTTCCAGTTCCATCACCTGCTTCCCCAGTGCACCCTGTTGGAAAATGTGCTGGTCCCCACACTCATCAACTCAGAGAAAGCCGAACGTGCAGTGAAGCAGGAACGTGCCAAGTCGCTTATGAAACGGGTGGGCATCTGGGAGTACCGGAGCAAGTTGCCCGGGAAACTTTCGGGGGGAGAGTGTCAGCGGGCTGCAGTGGTGAGGGCCATGATCAATGCCCCGTCCATCCTGTTGGCCGATGAACCCACCGGAGCCCTGGACAGGGAGAACGTGGAGGTGATGGCCGACCTCTTGATGGAGCTGAACCAGGAAGACGGGCTGACCCTGCTGGTGGTTACCCATTCCATCGATCTGGCCAGGCGAATGGGGAAGACCCTTGAATTTAAAAACGGCAAACTGGAGCAGATTTGACCGAAGCTAATATGACTACTGGCACATGACCATTCTCAGGTTCATAAAAAACAACTTAATCTTCTATGCCAGAAAGAACCTGCTTCTGGCCCTGGGGATCGCCATCAGTGGAGCGGTGCTCACAGGCGCCCTGGTGGTGGGCGACTCGGTAAAGTACAGCCTGAACCAGATTGTGGAGCACAGGCTGGGCGGTATTAGCCATGTTCTGAAAGCGGGCGACCGCTACTTTACACGGGAGCTAAGCGACAGGGTGAGAGATCAGCTTCAGATCCCGGTCTCTTCCATGCTGCTCCAGGAGGGAAGTGTCACGGCCGATGGCGGACAGAGGCGGCTAAATCACATCCAGGTGCTGGGAGTGGACCCGAACTTTGATGTGCTGGCAGGTGTGGAGAATTATTACAGCCGCTTGTCAGGCGATACAGTGATCATCAGCCGCAACCTGGCCAACAGGCTCAGCGTGGGGGCCGGGGAAGACGTACTTCTGAGGATAGAGAAGGCGAGCCTGATCCCCCTGAATGCACCCTTTGTATCCGATGCCGAAAATGTGGTCACCCTCAGAGCTACCGTACGGGCCGTGGCGGAGGACCAGGACTTGGGACGCTTCAACCTGAAGGTAAGCCAGACAGCCCCCTTCAATGTATTTATTTCCCTCTCCAGGCTAGAAGAACTGATGGATTTCTCTGGCCGCATCAATGTGATGCTGCTGGGGGGAGACCAGAACAACAGCGGTCAGATGTGGGAGGCGGTGAAAGAGCACTTTACAGCAGCCGACGCCAGCTTAAAACTGACCCTGCTGGAGGAGAGGCAAGAGCTGCAGGTCACCAGCGACCGGGTATTTATCGACGATGTACTCTCAGCTCCCCTTCTGGAGGCAGCGGATAGGAGTGAAGCCCTCCTGACCTATTTTGTGAATCAGGTCTCCTATGGTTCAGCAAGCACTCCTTACTCCTTTGTATCCACCGTACCGGATCAATGGTTGGAAGCCAATGAGATCTACATCAACCAGTGGATGGCCGAAGATCTCTCCGCCAGGGTGGGAGACACTGTATGGCTCAACTATTTCGTGGTGGGTCCCCTTCGGGAACTTAACGATACCACGGTTCCATTTGTAGTTAAATCCATAGTCACCATGGAGGGTAGGTTCGGGGACGCAGAACTGATGCCCGATTTGCCAGGTTTGTCCGATGCAGGAAATTGCCGCGACTGGGATACGGGGGTGCCCATCTCTCTGGAGAGCATCCGGGACAAAGATGAAGATTACTGGGACGAGTATGGCGGTGTCCCCAAGGCTTTTATCGCTCTTTCCAGGGCAGAAGATCTGTGGAAGAACCGCTTCGGGACCTATACGGCATTCAGATATCCTGTATTCCTGGAAGATCAGGCAGCAGAAGAAGAGGTGCTTGAAACCCAGACCCTGGCCGACCTGGAAGAGTCGCTGGCAGGATCCATCGATCCGGCCATGCTTGGCTTTGCCCTGGAGGCTACCCGGGCCAAAGGAAATGAGGCGGCCGGGAGCGGGGTCGATTTCAGCGAGTTGTTCGGGGGACTCAGTTTTTTCCTGCTGGTGGCAGCGGTTCTGCTGAGTGTACTGCTATTTCTTCTGAACCTGGAAAGTAGGAGTGAGCAGCTAAAAACCCTGGTGGTGATGGGAATTCCGCTCAGGACCATACGGCGGATCATGCTGGTGGAGAGCATGGCAGTGGCCCTGGTGGGATCACTGGCCGGATTGCTGCTGGCCATCATCTACAACAAGTTGGTATTTATCGCTCTGAACGGAGTATGGAGAGATGTGGTTCGCACCGAGATGATGCACCTCGATATCAAGCTTTCCACCCTGGCTGCTGGACTGCTACTTACCCTGTTCATTGCCTTCCTGGCAATTTGGTTCCCCTTGAACCGGAAGCTGAAACGACAGTTCAGTGCCCATAAGAAATTGGGGACAGAGAAAATGAGCCCTAAGGCTTCGGTGTGGCGAAAGCTTACTTTGGTGGTATTTTTGGTCACCGGCCTGGCTTCCACCGCATTGGTTGTCACCCAGGTGATCCGAATGGAGGTGGTCAATGTCCCGGTGTTTTTTGCCGCCGGCGGATTGCTGCTGATTTCGGCCATCTCCTTTTTCCACTGGTACCTGTCACGATCCGCTTCCGGGAAGGAGCAGACTTTCGACCTGCAGCTTTTGAGCAGGAAGAATGCTAAGAGGAACCTGGTTCGCAGCATGAGCATTGTGATCCTTTTTGCCATAGGGGCGTTCCTGGTGATCTCCACCGGGAGCAATAGGAAGGACCTATACGCCAATGCGGAAGAGCGCAGCAGCGGGACCGGCGGTTTTCTTTACTATGCCGAATCAACAGCTCCCGTGCTCAAACAACTAAACAACCCGGAAGTCAGGTTTGAATATAGCCTGGGGGAAGCTTATTCCTTTGTCCAGCTGCGTAAAGCAGACGGGGACGATGCCAGTTGCCTGAACCTGAATAAGATCATCAATCCGCAGGTACTGGGAGTGGATCCGGCCCAACTGGATGGCAGGTACTCCTTTTTGACACGCACCCCATACCTGGATGAAGCTCATCCCTGGATGTCGCTGCAAGAGGAGTTGCCCGGGGGACTGATTCCGGCCATTGCCGATGAGACAGTAATCAAGTGGAGTCTGGGACTGGCTGTGGGCGATACGCTACACTATGTGAATTCCAATGGAGAGAGCATGGATTTGCTATTGATAGGCGGATTGGCCCCATCGGTGTTCCAGGGCAATGTAATTATTTCAAATGACCACTTCCTGGAGCAGTTCGCTGAGAGCAGCGGAACCCACGTTTTCCTGGTGGAAGGCGCCCTTTCCGATACAGCCGTGATCAGGTCCGAGCTTGAACGGGGCATGCGCGACCTGGGATGGGACATGGAGCTGACAGCCGCCCGACTGGCCGAATTCAACTCGGTCACCAATGCCTACCTTTCCATATTCATGGCATTGGGTGCCCTGGGATTGCTGGTGGGGACCTTCGGACTGGTGGTGGTGCTTTCGCGAAGCATCCTGGAAAGAAAGCAGGAGATCGCCCTGCTGAAGGCAGTAGGTTATGCAAGAAAGGAGATACGGAAACTGGTGGTAAGGGAATATATGATCCTGCTGCTGGCGGGCATCGGCACCGGTTTTGTCACGGCCATAGTGGCCACCCTGCCGTCCCTGTTGAATACTCATACCGGCACCTCCTTCATTTCTATTCTGATCTGGCTGCTGGTACTGGTGGTCAACGGCTGGTTCTGGATCGAGCTGGTGACCCGCTCGGCACTGAAAAACGACTCCATTTATTCCGCTCTCAGAAACGATTAATCCTGAATTTCTTACATTAGTAAGATGAACGTGCTTCGGGTGGATCGCATTGAGGCCTGGAAGGCCTGGCTGAGTGAACACCACGACACAGAAGAGGTGGTGTGGCTGGTCTTTCTGAAAAAAGGAAGCGGCGCTTCTAAGGTGCCATTTTCATACCAGGAGGCCCTGGATGAAGCCTTGTGCATGGGCTGGGTGGACAGCCTGCTGAAACGCATCGATGAGAAAGAATACATGCGGAAATTCACCCCGCGCAAACCCACCAGTACCTGGTCGGAAATAAACAAAAAACGTGTGGAGGAACTGATCCTCGAGGGCAGGATGATGCCACCTGGGATGAAGACCATTGAGGTGGCCCGGGAGAATGGCATGTGGGACAAGGGGATACAGATTCCAGAGGTGGATGACTCGCTTCCTGGTGCACTTTTAAGCGCCTTCCAGGAGCATCCCAAAGCCAGGAACCACTATTTTGGAATGAAGCTTTCTTGTCAGAAACAGTACAATATCTGGATCAACATGGCCAAACGGGCCGAGACGGTCCGGAAGCGGGTCGATGAGTCGATTCGTCTCCTGGAGCAGGGACAGGAGCTGGGACTAAAGTAAAGGGACTGAAATTCTCAGCCATAATAAAGTCGTATATTAAGGCCCATGGAAGGGAAGGATAAGCGAGTGATGATTGTAGGTGGCACAGGTTTACTTGGCTATCATGCTGCACTGGAGCTCCTCAAAAGAGGATACCGGATTACTGCACTGGCGCTGGAGGATGTGGACCTGGAGGGTTGGTATCCGAAGGAGATTGAAGTGGTCTACGGGGATGTTTTTACTTTGCCCCCCAAACAACTAGTGGAAATCATGAAGGGACATCATGCCATGGTCTACGCCATGGGTCCCGATGACCGAACGGTTCCCACAGCACCTGCCTCCCGCTATTTCAGGGAAAAGCTGGTGGATACATCTGCCAGGGTATTTGATGCGGCTCGCCAGGCAGGGGTAAAACGATCCGTACTCCTGGGGTCCTATTTTCACCATTTTCACCGACTTATGCCCCACCTGGGACTGGCTGCCCGGCACCCCTACATCATGGCAAGAATCGAACAGGAAACTGCCGCGCTTGATGCAGCAGGCAGAGGCATGGATGTAATGATCCTCGAACTGCCATACATCTTTGGCACCATGCCTAATCGCGTTCCACTCTGGAAAGAGGTCTTTTTTGACCGGCTGCTGAAGATGAACCCGGTACTCTATCCCGACGGGGGTTCCTCCATGATTTGTGTAAAAAATGTGGCCGAAGCTATTGCTGGGGCAATTTCCAAGGGTGTACACGCACAAAGGTATGCCATCGGGGATCAGAACCTGAGATGGAAGGAGATGTTTGCCATTATGTTCGGTGCCATAGGGGTACGGCGGAGGTTTATCCACGTACCTCACTGGCTGGCAGCCATTGCAGGGAGATTTATGATGTTCAGGGAACGAAGAAGGTCCATGGAGCCTGGACTGAACCTGGCTTATATCTTCAGGGACGTGATCAGCCGTGATTTCTTCCTGGAGCCGGCTCAATCGGCCGCTCTCCTGGGTTACGGCTCTTGTGATGTAAAGTTAGCCATTGCGGAAACGGCCAGGGCCTGCTTTCCCTCCGGATATAAAAATAGAAAGCCCTAAAGCATGGGTGAGCGAAAAGAGGTAGTATTGCTCACAGGAGCATCGGGGTCCATGGGCTTCGAGACATTCAAATTGCTCTGGGAAAAACGAGACCGATACGACATTGTGCTTTTGCTCCGGCCCTCGAAGAAGAACCGGAAACAGTTCCACAGATACAAGCAGGAGGTGAAGATAGTCTGGGGTGATGTGTTGAACCGGGAGGATGTGGTGGAGGCTTGCCGGGGCATTGACTGGTGCCTGCATCCGATGGCGCTGATT
>SPBY01000678.1 GCA_004525825.1 Bacteroidia bacterium | reverse complement strand
GGGGTGGGGAAGCTGGCTGAGGCTGTAGAAAAGAGGTTCCTCGAATACGGGGGCGAGATCAAGCGCGAAACCATCATTGAAAGGGTAATGGCCAGTGAAAAAAGGGTCAGGGACCAGAACCATGTGAGCTATACCTATGAGAATCTTATCTGGGCAGCTGATCTGAAGACTTTTTACAGGATCACCGATACAGAGGGTTTCTCCGCAAAGATTCGGTCGGGATTCGAAAAAGCAAAAGGCAAGATGCTGGAAAAACGGGGAGGTGATTCGGTATTTACACTTTATGTTGAAGTGGATGAACCCAACGACAGTTTTAAGAAAATTGCAAACGGACACTTCTTTTATTCTCCTTCGAAACAAGGACTGGGTGAGACCCACTGGAGCGAGCTCAATGGTATTATAGAAGCACCCGGGGAAATGGATAAGCCTCAAATTTTGAAATGGCTTGATAAATTTCTTGCCCTGAATACCTACGAGATTTCTATTCCGGCCCTTAAAGATCCTGATCTCACACCAGAGGGCAAAACAGGCCTGATTATCAGCTTCCTTACTGAATATGATCTGTTCAATATGATCGCTGAAGCGGGCTGGTATAAGGAGTTTATCACCGAAATAGAAGATCGCATCATCAAGGTACTTGCCGATTCGGTTTATCCCATGCTAAAGGATAAGGTAATGGCCCGTTTTTCATTCTCACCTCTGAGTTATGAGAACAGGGTCGGCAGTTCAGAGGGGGCAATTACCGGGTGGTCTTTTCAGGAACCCATTCCTGTCATCCATAAAATCCAGGCCGCAAATCGGGCAGTGGTAACACCCCTACCTTCCATCTATCAGGCAGGCCAATGGACCTATAGTCCGGCCGGAGTACCCATGTCCATTCTTACCGGCAAACTGGCTGCACGCAAGATCTTAAATACTTAACTACAAAACTAGATAGAGGATTACTGCAATGAGTATAGAAACAGCAATTCCAATATAGAGCTGTTTTACTATGGTCCTGGAGGAGAAAGTTTTAAATTTCCCAGAGGTAGCTAGTTCGTTGTACTTGCTTATCAAATCATTACGGTCCTTTACGGTAGTATAGCAACCTGGGCTGTCAGCAATGTAGTGTTGGGCGAAAGGAAAACATACAGCCTTACTGATCTCCGGTTCTGCTAATCCCGGGAAAAGTGTGTTTTCGATGATGCGAATATCTTCTGGTGGAATATCCAGCGCCTGATAAACTTCAGCAGGATCAAATATAACTGCAAAAGGATTATCATCACCTTTTCCAAGATTCTTACTGTAACTGATTGATGTATTCCCCATTAGCCAAAGCCTTTGATCCAGTTCGCGCATCTTTCCATTTTTAACGCTGCCAGTTAAGCTTAGCTTTCTACCTGTCTTGTGTTCCTGAATATACAGAAAAACTTCTCCCTTTGAACTCGTGGTGAAAAAAGCCTTTTTGCAATTGAGATTAACAATACCCTTTGTAGGCTCAGCAATTAAGGTATTGCTTAAAATATCAATGAAAATAAAAGACAATAGTCCGGTCTTTTTATCTGTTGCAATTAGGTAAGACTCTTGCCGGGTGCCCCAAAAAGAGCTTGCTCGTGTACCCAAATTTCCAACTCCGAAGTAGTAATCTGGCTCGTCTTCGGTAAAAAAATTCGTCTTTGCAAGCTCATAACGGTCTGGCAGCATTGATTTTGCGTATTCAATATCCTTGAGCTTGAAAAACAGAAACAGGCTATAGGGTTCAATCACAAAACCTATATAGGGAGTTTTTTTTGAAGCTCTTAGGAGCAAGCTCTTCATAATTGGCGCAGGCAATAATCCTTTGAGCTTCTGGAGGAAGAGCAGGTTGCTGACGTCCATAGGGTTGATCATGCTCTCGACACCCTCTATGAATTTTTCCTCATTCTGTATTTCCATAGGTCTGACTTCAAATACTATTGGAAGGACTAAAACCTAAATCTAATGGATATATTTCAATTTTAAACCATGGAACTATGAGATTGACTTTTCACTAGGTCCTGAGGGAAAGACGTGGTATGACCAAGGGGCAGCAACACATGTCATGAGCCAATATTTCTCCAAAGAATAGTGTTCTTATTAAGTATAGGCTTGGAGTTAGTAAAATGAATATGATATTACGCTGGACAAGTACTTTTAGATGCGGGTGATCGCAACCAAACATTACATTATTAATAGATACATGAGCTAAAAAGG
>SPBY01000322.1 GCA_004525825.1 Bacteroidia bacterium | reverse complement strand
GTCTGGAAAAGGAGACGATCCCACTGCAGGAAGTAATCATCCGCTTTGCCGATCCGGTCAAACTGCTGAATGAAGCCATCCGACGGATCCCCGGGAACTACCTGGAGACATATTCCACCATGACCGCATTTTACAGGGAATCGGTAAAGCGAAATGACCACTACATGGTCTATTCCGAAGCAGTTCTGGATGTGGCAAAGACTCCTTACAATCAAAACTTGGTCACCGACCAGGTGAGCATCCGCAAGAGAAGAAAAATCACAGACCTTAGTGCTGAAGATACTGTCCTTATTAAACTTCGTTCAGGTATTTCCACCTCCCTCAACCTGGATGTGATTAAAAACCGGCCTGACTTTCTGAAGGAAGACTTTCTGGACAGGTATGACCTTGAATTCACCGATATGATGGTCTATGGTGACCACCTGGTTTATGTCATCAGCTTCCAGCAAAAGGAGATGATCCCCGACCTCTTGTTCAAGGGACAGCTCTTCCTGGAACAGGAAAGCCTGGCCCTGCTGGCTGTCGATTTTGAATTCAATCCTGCTCTGATTCATAAAGAGCCGGAGCTTTTCCTGGTCAGTAAATCACCCAGCATCCGCATTCGTCCGGTCATGGCCAGCTACCATGTGGACTACAGGTCGATAAACAATCAGTACTATGTCAGCCAGGTTCGTGGGGAGGTTGAGATGAAAGTCAGAAAAAGAAGGAAATGGATCAGTTCACGTTACCGGATATCTCTTGAAATGGCCATTACCGATCTGATCCCCGACCAGCGACTCAGAATCAGTCCCACCGATCGTGTGAGCCGCAACATTGTGTTAGCCGATGAACCCTTCCAGTTTGACCCCGAATTCTGGGGGGTTCACAATGCCATTGAGCCGGAGGCTTCCCTGATGGAATCCATTCAAAAGTTGCGGCACAACAACCAGGAGATAATTGAGTAAATGCTTATCTTGAATTTCTAAGAGCATTCAGATCATGGAAAGGGAGACCAATAACAGGATAGAGGAGCTGGCCAGGGAAAAGCTACAGGGGAAAAGTTATTCAAAGATCAGGGAAGAACTGCGGACCTCAGGATTGGCTGAAGAGGAGCTTAGGCAGCTCATCAGGCAGGTAGACCAAAGGGTTCTTATGGAAACAGTGGAACAGGGAGACCGGCAACGGACCCAACAATGGTACAGGTGGGGATTGGTCCTGGCTGTGGCCGGATTGATACTCTCCATCGGGTACAATGCCGGGATGGTACTAAATAATCTTCCTGCACTGGCTGTCTACTCACCCTTCCTGGCAGGCATCCTGCTGATGTTTTATGGGAGAATGATGTTGAGGAAGAAATCCCGTCCCATCCCCAGGGGGCCCGGGCCCATCCGAAAGAAGCGACCTTATAAATAATTCATATGGATGAGGAAATTGTAAAGAAGCGCTTCCCGTTTTTTGAATCGGGACTCCGATCAGCCATCAGTGAAGCAGGTACATTTAAAGAATTTGAAGTGAACCAGGAGCTGATCCGGGAGGACCAGTATATAAAATCCTTTCCCATTGTGCTTACCGGAATGATCAAAGTCTGCCGGACCGACGATGCGGGCAATGAACTGCTCCTTTACTACCTGAGGCCCGGCGAGGTATGTACCGTTTCACTGATTTGCTGCATGGACCGGACCCGGAGCAGGGTAAAAGCAGTTGCTGAAGAGAAGACCACGGCCATTGTGGTACCGGTGGAACTGCTCGATAACTGGATAAGCACCTACCAGACCTGGAAAGAGTATGTAATGCGATCCATGCAAATGCGCTTCGACGAACTACTCAATGCCCTGGACAGCATAGCCTTCCTGAAATTGGATGAGAGGCTGGAGAAGTTCTTTACGGACCGGTACAGTTCAACCGGCTCCAGGATCTTCGAAGGATCACACCAGGATGTGGCCCTGGCCATGAATAGTTCCAGAGAGGTCATTTCCAGGTTGCTGAAACAGATGGAGAAGAAAGGACTGATCAAGCTATCCCGGGGCAGGATCGATTATTCACCCCTCTGTGAAATAAGCAACTGAAAGACTGCTTTTGGGCTGCTACCCGACATAGTTGCCTTTCTTTTTTATGCCCCCGATTAGTGATATATTGCAAGCGTTTTTCAACCCTAAAATCCGAACCGTGAAAAAACTAATGACATTTGCAGCACTTGTCTCAGTCATGCTCACTGGCTGCAACACACAAACAGGTGAAATTATGAATCCTTTTTTCAGCGAATACGACACACCCTTTGAAGTACCTCCCTTTGATATTATTGAAAATGAGCATTTCATTCCGGCAGCCAAAGCCGGATTCAGCGAGCAACTGGCCGAGATCAAAGCCATAGTTGATAATGCAGAGGTAAGCACGTTTGAAAACACCATAGAGGCTTTCGTCCTGAGCGGTGAACTTCTAAGAAAAGTGGAAGGTGTATTTGACAAATTGCTCGAAGCCGAGACCAACAATGAGATCGATTCCATAGCACGAATTCTGGTTCCGATGAAAGCAGCACACAACAGCAGCATCATGTTGGATCCAGGACTGTTCAACAGGGTTAAATCTGTATCCGATAACCAGGAATCCATGGATCTGAACCCCGAACAGACAATGGTTCTGAAGAAAATTTACAAGCATTTTATTAGGGGAGGTGCCAACCTGAACGATCAGGAGAAACTCAGGATAAGTGAAATTGATGAAAGACTATCCACACTGAGCCTGGAGTTTGGAAACGACATCCTGGCCGAGACCAATAACTACCAGATGATCCTGGAAAGTGAAGGGGACCTTGCCGGACTGCCCGAATCGGTCCGTTCTGCCGCTGCGGATGCTGCTTCAGCAGCGGGCCTGGAGGGGAAATGGGTATTTACCCTTCACAAACCCAGCTGGATCCCTTTCCTGCAATATTCCGCTTGCCGTGAACTCCGCGAAAAAATCTACAAAGCCATGTATATGAGGAGTAATCAGGGGAACGAATATGATAATAACAAGATGATCCTGGAGATCCTGGAACTGCGTCTCGAACGAGCCAGGCTACTGGGCTACGAGACCCATGCAGACTTTGTACTTGAGGAACGCATGGCCAAAGAGCCAGCCAATGTGTACGAATTGCTGATGAAGGTCTGGGAACCTGCGCTGGATAAAGCCAAAGTGGAAGCGGCCATGATGCAGGAGATGATCGACAATGAAGGCGGTGACTTTCAGCTTGCCTCTTGGGACTGGTGGTACTATGCTGAGAAAATCAGAAAAGAGAAGTACGCTCTTGACGAGGAAGAAGTCAGGGCGTATTTCAGCCTGGAAACGGTAATCAATGGCCTTTTCGATGTGGTCAACAAGCTCTATGGGCTCACTTTTGAACCACGAAACGACCTGCCGGTCTATCACAAGGAAGTTATGCCCTACGAAGTGAAGGAAGCAGATGGTTCGCACCTGGGGATTCTTTACATGGACTTTCACCCCAGGCCAGGGAAACAAAGCGGTGCCTGGAGTACCGACATCCGGACCGCGCACGTGAAAGACGGGGAACAGATCACGCCCGTAAACATGATTGTGATGAACTTCACCAGGCCCACAGGCGATAAACCCGCCCTGCTCAGCTTCGATGAAACACTTACTTTCTTTCACGAATTCGGGCACGCACTCCATGGATTATTCAAACAAAGCAAATACCTGGGTACCAATGTGGCCACAGATTTTGTAGAGCTCCCTTCACAGATCATGGAAAACTGGGCAGCCCATCCGGAGGTACTAAAGACCTATGCAAAGCATTATAAAACGGGAGATCCAATCCCCAATGAACTGATCGCAAAAATGGATGCAGCCAGCAAGTTTAACCAGGGATTTGTGACTGTGGAGTATACTGCAGCATCCTTACTGGATATGGACTATCACACCCTGACCGACCTGGCAGGAATCGATCCCAATGCCTTTGAGCAGGCTTCCATGGAAAAGATCGGTCTTATCAGTGAGATCATTCCACGTTACAAATCCAACTATTTCCAGCATATTTTTTCCTGGGGTTATTCCTCAGGCTATTACAGTTACATGTGGTCCGAAGTACTGGATAAGGATGCTTTCAATGCCTTCCTGGAGACCAGCCTGTTTGACCAGGCTACTGCCACATCCTTCAGAAAAAACATCCTGGAACGGGGAGGTTCCGAGGAGGAAATGAAGATGTACGTGAATTTCAGGGGTAAGGAGCCAACCATTGAGCCACTCCTGACAGGCAGAGGATTGAATTAAACTGCAGAGGATTATTTTACCAAAAGGGATCCGGGGATCCTCAGACTCCCCGGCCCTTTAATATGGTGAGGATGGTGTAGAAAAGAATTTTCAGATCCACAAACAGGGACATGTTTTCAATATAAAGAATGTCGTACCTGAGCCTGTTTATCATCTCCTTCACATTCATGGCATAACCATATTTTACCTGACCCCACGAAGTGATCCCTGGTTTCACTTTGTGCAAATGGGTGTAGTGGGGGGCTTCCACAATGATTTTTTCAATGAAGTATTCCCTTTCGGGCCGGGGGCCCACCAGGGACATATCCCCTTTTAATACATTGATAAAATTCGGAATCTCGTCCAGACGGTGTCTCCGCATCATCTGTCCAAAGCGGGTCACTCTTGGATCATGTTTGGAAGAGAGTTCCGGTCCGTTCTCTTCCGAATTGTGATACATGGAACGGAACTTGAATATCCTGAATTTCCTTCCATATCGTCCCACCCT
>SPBY01000281.1 GCA_004525825.1 Bacteroidia bacterium | reverse complement strand
GAAGATCAGGATATTGGCCAGGGTAAAATCGATGTTCCAGATATTCTTGCTTTCGGTCAGCACTCCCCTGCCCCAGTCAAACAAAAGGTCTTTCACAAGGAGTATCTGGAGTATCACGCTTAAGGCGAAGAGCCAGAGAAACAGATCGACCATCCATACTGCCTTTTTATATATGACCTGCATATCCTCCCTGATGACGTTGACTTTCTGAAGATAATTGCTGGAAAGGGCCAGGTAAACAATGGTATCGGCCATTTTGGATGCCAGCTGAATCCCGATGGCCAGGAGCGTAACCTGCACCGGAAGAACGGTGAGAAATTCGGCCAGCTGGAAGGCACCCACAAGGTTGGCGATGACGGCAATGACATGTAGACTGGCAAATGCCAGCATCATTCCTCTGAAAACGTTGCGTATGGTTTTGTTATTGAATCCATCGAAGAATGGCTTCTGCCTGTAAACCCGGGTGAACAGCCAGATCCCTCCGAAACAAATTACCATCAGGAGGATCCTGACCAGAATCCCCGGATGATAGCCAAGTTCATAAATGAAAGCCAGGGCATAAATCACCATCAGCAGAATGATCCAACGGGTGATCGTATTGCCAAACATACGAATCAAAAGAATGGCCAGGGGGAACATCAATATTATGATGTTTAAGAAGAAAAATGTTTGTGGAAGATCGGTCAGCACTAAGCGGACCATCAATGTAATCACAAACAAAGTGCTCACCACAGGCGAATGTATGATGGTCAGATGCATCTCCGATAACTGAAAATCTTCCTGGGAGATCAGGCGTTCGTAGTTATACTTGAACCAGATGGCAAAAACCATCAATAACACCAGGAAAACGGCCGCTGTAATCAGGCTCTTCTTGTAACCCGATTTCATCATCTGGTAATCGGATTTAACGGAAGCTTTGAACTTCTCCGCATGAATGCTGAACATGGCCGAATCGCCCAGGGTAGAAAGATCCTTGAAGAAGCCCGGCATGTCGATGGTAAGCAAGTTTTCTCCCACTACCACTTTCTGATCTTTAACCCTTTGCACCACGGTTTCCAGCTCCAGTTTCTTATCAGCCAGCTGGTCCTGCGTGGCCAGAACCAGTGCCAGATCCTCCTGGAGCATGCTCTTTACCGAATCAATCTTAAAGAGGGTCCTTTGGATGCGTGCAGTCCTCGATTCCACGGCCTCTTCTCCTGTCTGGCTATCCAGGGTTAGCTGCCACCGGGTCCTGTTTCGCAGAAGCACTGCGGATGTACTTTCAAGATCCTGGGCCACGGCAGAAAAACGGGTTTGCAATGCGTCCAGCCTGCCCATATACACCCTTGAACGGGTGCTGACCTGCTCCAGTATCCTCCCGCTTGTCCTTTGCAGGCTCATGGTGGAGGAATCGCCCAGGAAAGCATTGATTTCGTTAACCAGGCTGTCTACCTGTGAAGCAAAGGTTTCCACAGCCTTGCCGGTCAAATGATGCTTGCCGGACTCATTGATCAGGTTGCCTGTAGCGCTGAATGCTTCTGTGATCCCGGTGACCGGGAAGGGGGTCAGTGCCACGCTGTCGGCCTGGGACGGTGCAGGTGCTTCCAGGGTCTTCTTAGGAAGGATATTCTGGCCCCTCAGGCTACAGGGTACAACGATCAGGGAGAATAAGATGGTGAAAAGCAGGAGACTTCTAATCTTCATGGGTCAGGAGCTTGTTAGGTCAAATCTACAAAAAAACAAGTAGTATATTTAAGGGTGCAATTCACCAGACGAAAATTCATCAGGCTCACCTCCAACGGAATCATACTGCCGCTTATGGGACCCATCCACCCTTTTACAGGTTCAGAAAAACACGGGGAGATCATCCTTACCGAAGAGGCACTCCATATCCACCAGGAGGCTCTGGTACTTGACGGACACAACGATATGCCTGGCAACATCCTGGATAAAGGACTTAACTCCAAACCCGGGTTTTCACTCAATGAGCATCAGTCCCGGCTCCAAACCGACATTCCCCGGCTCCGCCAAGGCGGAGTGGATGCCCAGGTGTGGGTGGCCTATGTGGCCCCCGAACACATGCGGACCGGGGGAGGCCACAAGGCGGCCATTGAACAGATGAAACTGATCCACCAGCTGGTGAATACCCATTCCGGCGACCTGGAGCTGGCCACAACCGCCGGAGAGATCACCTCGATCGCAGACCGTGGGAAGATCGCTGCTTTGGTGGGTGTGGAAGGCGGACATGCCATCGAAAACTCCCTCAAGAACCTGGAGCGCTACTACAAACTGGGTGCGCGCTACATGACCCTCACCCACAACGAGACCACCGACTGGGCCGATGCCAGTTACGACCGGCCCAGGCACGGCGGACTCGCCAAATTCGGGGAGAAGGTGGTTCGGTCGATGAACGACATGGGGATGCTGGTGGATCTGTCGCATGCCTCAGACGATACGGTAAGGGATGTGGTCCGGGTGAGCAAGGCTCCGGTAATCGCCTCCCACTCTTCGGTCAAGGCAATCTGTCCTTCGCAACGAAACCTCACCGATGAACTGATCAAAGCCATCGCCGGCACGGGAGGCATGGTGATGGTGAACTTCTTTCCACTTTTCCTGGTTCCCGAAGGGGGTGCCATCGAACAGGCTTATATTGACCACTCCCTGGCACTGCGGTCCAAAAATCTCACCCCGGAGCAGTTCCGCGCGGAAATGGATGCCTGGATGAAGCAGCAGCCCCCCATGCCTCAATGCTTCGTGGGACACCTGGTTGATCACATCGACCACATGGTAAAGCTGGTGGGATGCGAGCATGTGGGTCTGGGATCGGACTATGACGGCATCACCTACGGACCCATCCAGATGCCCGATGTAAGCGGTTTTCCCTATGTGACCCAGGAGCTGCTGAACCGTGGGTACAGCACCGGGGATATTAAAAAGATCCTGGGGGGAAACTTCCTCAGGGTGCTAACCGAGGCCGAGGCTTAGTCAGGCAAGGATCAAATACTTTTAGGGCACAATTGTCTTTTGACGGAATCCTCCGGATCCCAAGCATAATGTAGTTAAATCCGAGGGCAGCCCCAATGCCTATTTGACCACAGAGTGCAGCAAGTAGGACTGGAGCGTGGATTTATTTGACTAAACGCTCCACACTTAAGGCCCATTATTGCTAAATTGCTATCAATCTTTACCACACAATAATGAAAGCAATATTTCAAGTACTAGCTCTGTCATTAGCACTGATTTTACTATTCACACAGTGCAATAAGGACCCCGAAGCTGATGACCCTGTATATTTTTCAGACGATGCTTTCCTGATCACTTTGATTGAGCAGGGAATTGATGCAAATGGAGATAGCCTTATACAAATGAGCGAGGCAAGAGAAATTACATACCTGGATATTAGCCGCAAAAGAATTTCAGATATTTCAGGAATTGAAGCATTTGTCAACCTTGAGTTTCTTGATTGTGGGTATAACCAAATAAGTACTCTGGATGTTTCAAAGAATACGGCCCTATCTGGACTGGGCTGTAGAAACAACCGAATTTCCGATCTGAATCTTTCAGCGAATACCGCTTTATCTAGTCTGTTTTGCAATGAAAATCAGTTGGATACCCTGGATCTTTCTAAGAATACCGCCTTAACTAGTTTGTATTGTGCTGGAAATCAGTTGACCACCCTGGATCTTTCTAAGAATACCGGTTTAGAACAGTTGGATTGCAGATTAAACAAATTTACCACCCTGGATCTTTCTAAGAATATCCTTTTAAGAGAATTGGTGTGCTCGGGAAATAAACTAAACGCGCTGGATCTGACTGCTAATATGTACTTAGAATTGGTGTCGTGCTATGGAAACCACTTAAGCGCCCTGGAACTGACAAATAATACAGCCCTGGAAGCGCTGTGGTGTAGTGACAATCAGATTACTCTTTTAGACCTGTCGGACAATACTCGTCTGGAAGACCTGGATTGTGGTGATAATCTTTTAACCACCCTGGACCTTTCAAAGAATACTTTGTTGATTAGCTTAAGCTGCAATGATAATGAGCTGACCGCCCTGGATCTTTCTAAAAACACGCATCTGGAACAATTGTATTGTGGATGGAATCAAATATCCAGTCTTGATATTTCAAATAATACAGCCTTAGAACAATTGATTTGTGCTAACAACCAATTAAGCTCTCTGGATGTTTCCAATAAACCAAATTTGTTTTCTCTGGGTTGCTGGAATAACCTAATAAACTCTCTTGATATTTCAGGTAATACTGCATTGGAGGAACTTTTTTGCTTGAATAACCAAATAGCCAACCTGGATGTTTCAAATAATCTATCCCTGGTCAATCTGAATTGCGAGAGGAACCGACTAACTACCCTGGATGTGACAGCCCTTACCGAGCTGAACGTGTTACAATGCTCCTTAAATTCACTTAGCCTTTTGGATGTTTCTGAAAATTTGGAACTCAATATCTTAGACTGCAGTGGGACCCAACTAACAAGCTTGAATATATCTAACAACATTCAATTGGAAGATTTGGGAATAAGGGGTATGACAACACTTTCGGAGGTCTGTGTATGGGCCATGCCCTTCCCTCCGCAAGGGCTTGTTGTAGATTTAACTGACAGTCCCAACGCCTACTTCACCACTGAGTGCAGTCTATAAAAAAAACCCCCGACGCATTGCACCGGGGGCTTCTCAATTCCAGGTATCCGGACTGCTTTATTCTGTCTCGGGAATAATCACCTCACCCTCATCATCCTTTTCCTTTTCCACCTTGCCATTCATTTTGGCCTCATACTTTTGCCGCCATCTGCTTTTAGGCATCCCATGATAATCCCCATCACCGCAATCGTGTTTGTGCTTGTGGGACGATTTGCTGCCACTGCCTCCGCCGACCCCTGAAAAGAGGATCTTGGAGAGTATAAACAGTCCGAGGGTTTGCCAGTAATTCAGTACCGGACCGTTAAACAATTCGGGCACCAGCCAGTTCCAGAGCCACATCACCACGAAGGTGAACAAGATCATGCCTGCTACTCCCAGCACGCCCCATCCTGCATATTTAAAACCTGTTTTTGCTTTCATTATTTCTGTTTTTTTTATGGTTATTTTTCTTTTATCTGTGTATATAAATCTCTGAGTTGTTCCCTGAGGTATGTTACCGCATACCGCTTTCGG